>JAIEEQ010000041.1 GCA_029067355.1 Anaeroplasmataceae bacterium
CTCCTCCAAAACAATATATAAATATTTTATCAAAAAAATATCTAATCAACAACAATAAAACCAAAAAAATTAAGATTTTCATTGAAAAAAAAATGAATCTATGCTATACTTTCTAATGCATATATCTAATAGAAAAAACATAGGGGTATGGTGTCAATGGTAGCACGCGGGTCTCCAAAACCTTTAGTGTGGGTTCGAATCCTACTACCCCTGCCATTTTTGATGAACTTACCCCCATTTATTGGACAAATATGTTACAATAAATGGGGGTATTTTTTTATATAAATATATTTTAAGAATATATTTTCTCATAAAATTAATCTTCTTCCTTCAAATGTATAACTATGACCATTCCAACTTGTAGGATATAATAGAATTGTTCCATAGGTGATTTCTTTTCCATTAACATATTTCAGTCTTTTTGTTCTTAACTATGGTATCATAGGTAAATGTAGTTGAACCAGATTTTGTAATATTTCTGTTTTAACATAAGTATATCTTTATTATAAAATGAAAAAAGATGTTTATAAACACTTTTTTTGTGTCTACAAACATCTTACCACTTCATTTATGGTCTTCTTCTTGTAGTATTGTACCCAAACCTAGTGCCTCTTACTTACTACTTAGTATAAATCCTAAGAAATAAATAGTCCCACCCTCTCAAAAAGTGATTTTGCCAATAGTTTCCCCAATGGGATAAGGTTGGAGTATGTGTTCCTACTGATTAGATAAAAAAGAAAAAGCAAATACTCATTCTTAATATAAATTGAGTATTTGCTTTATATTTTAGAAAATACAATTTATTTTTTATATTTTTCTATTTTATAGTTTGCCCTTTGAAAATAAATTGAAATTTCAGCACCATATACTAGCACAAAATTAATGAAACTATAACCTTGCTCGTATCCTATTTCACATAATATAATTTTTCCTAAACCATATTGTTTTTCACGCTTAGTCCAGCCTAATTGATCGAAATCCAATTTATAGCAAACAATATCTTTTAAAGCAAGATGTATAATTTCTGTATCATCACTTTGAAGTATTAAAATAATCTCATCTTTTTTTTCTTTTAAAAAGCCATTTTTATGTGTTTGGAAATCAATATCATGTACAATATAATCATGAAAACGATCTGTCTTTTCATATAATTTTAACAATCTTTTGTCAATCATTGATTTAGATTCTTCAAAGTAATTATTATAATTTTCCTGAGCGATTTTTATTTCCTTAAAATGCGTTTCTTCATTAAAATTTTCATCAAGCCTATTTGGATAAAACAACTCTGGAAGTAAAAATTTCATATATACATCAGCCTCTTTCTTAATCATTCAAACTTTTCAATAAAATACTATTATCATCTTAGCCATCTCTCTCCCAAAAAGGAGTCTCCCAAGAAGCAACAAAAGCATAATCCAGCACCAATTCCAACTGCAGTTCCAACAGACTCAATACTTATTCCACTTTGCGTTGGAGCAGGAAATACTTCAAAAGTACCTTGATTAGGATTTAATGGAAAAGTTTCAATACCATTTTGACTCTCCTTTTACTTGTTTTTCAAGTTCTTTTTATATTCTAATATTTTGTTTTATTTTCAATAGACAAATATTCTTCATATAGCTCTAGACATTCTTCACGATTCAGTTCAGTAGCAAAGTGTCTTCTGGCTGTTTCATCCTTTTGAAACTGATAAAATACAGAGTCTCTAAAACCAATTTTTTCAGTATCCTCTATATTACAGCCATAATAAACTTTAGATATATTTGCCCATAAAATGGCAGATAGACACATTGGGCATGGCTCCCCTGTGGTGTAAAGCTCACATCCACTCAAATCAAAGCTTTGAATTGTTTTGCAGGCCTGATGAATTGCCATCATTTCCCCATGACAGGTTGGATCATTATTTTTAACAACCTGGTTATGTCCTTTACCTATCACTATACCATTTTTCACTATAACTGCTCCAAATGGACCTCCATGACCTTTTCTTATTCCCTTTTGAGCTTCTCTTATAGCGAGTTGCATAAAATTATTTTTTTCCATATTCTTCCTCTTCTTTACAAATTTATAAACGCTGGTTTTATGTATATTATAACAAATGAAGACGTAAAAAACAATTTTCTTCATAATATTTTTATTCTATTATAAAAAAAATCAATTTTGGGTAATGATTTTAATGAAACACAAAAATGTAGTTTCAAAAGGAAAGGAAATTTATGAATAAAAAGAAAATTGTCATTGTATTATTTCTACTCTTTTGCCTGAGCTTTATACAAAAAATTCAAGCAGATGCCTCAAATAAACAAATTATCATTTTTGATGATACAGACGTAAATCCACATTCTGCCATAGTTTTGAATCGAGGCTACTATATTTTAGGACAACGAGGCTTTGATGTATCAGAAAATAATTTTACTGGGGATTATCAATATTTTTATTTAAATGATGGCTACTCAACAATTAGTAGACAGGATTTTGAATTCAATCTTGGGTTAGATCTTGATGATGAAACAATAGATATGAACTTAATTGAACCATTTAGTGATTCATTTGGAGGATATTGTATAAAAACCTATGGGGTCATTCTATTACGAGTTGATTCTTATGCCTCATTTTTCACATCAACTAGTATTGAGGAGGTATTCTTTTATGGATCTGTTACAATAGCAGTAAATACTAACACAACTATTGCTGGAAATATGACACACATTGTAAATATTGATTCACCAATTCCATTATCCCAAATAAAAAAGCGTTATACTGCTACTGATAATGTGGATGGTAATCTTACTAATCAAATTCAATTTGAATCAAATTATAATGAAGCATCCCTCTGTATTGGAACCTATTACATTAGTGCTTCTGTAATAGATACTGCAAATCATAAAACTTATGTAATTGATATTATTCAGGTTAAGGATTTTACACCACCAGAAATTTCTTTAAGCAAAAGGGAGCATATTATAGAAGTACATACTCCATTTACTTCTGATGAGGCAAAAGCCTTTTTTACAGTAACTGATAATTATACTCCCTCTAACCAAATAAAAATTAATTTTATAGATCAATATAAGAGTAACTATTCAGCATTGGGAACATATACCCTTACAGCAAAGGCTTATGATTTTGAAAACAATAGCTCCCAAGAAACTCTAACGATTCAAGTCGTTGATACAACCAAACCAACCATATCCTTAACAGCTGGTGGAAATACTATTATTTCAGATCATATTCTTACAGATAATGAAATCATTTCCTTAATGATGGTAGAGGATAACTATTACACCATCTCCAATGAGAATATTTCAATTATTGAGAATACTTGTACAGGTGAGCAAGGGAAAAACTTTTCAATCAGAGTATCCGTTGAGGATGGAAGTAAAAATATAGGTGAAGCTACCTTTACCTATTATCTTACAGATACTATTTCTCCTATCATTATGGTTGAAAAAACACTATATATTCCTATTGGCTCAAGCTACACTAATGAGCAGATAATATCAATGCTTAAAGAAGCAGGTATCATCCTAGAAGATAGCATAGATGTGTTCTTATGCTCTGATCCTATCTCAACAGACAAAGAAGGAACTTTTGAAATTTCTTACATAGAAACTTCGTTAGATGGAACTCAACAGGAAAAAACAGTAACGCTTACTATTTTTTCTCCAGAAGATTCTACTCTTGTGTCTAATTCAGATTCCATAAATCCATGGTATTATTTGCTATTTTTATTACCCATAGGAATTGCTATCATCTATGTATTTATCAAACGAAAATCATATGAAAAAAAGTAGTTATCTTCTTTTCTTCTTTCTAATCTTTCTTTTTTCAATAAGAACATCGGCTCAAAGTGAGCAATATACTCACTTACACGTTGTGAACTATGATCACCCTATTTCTTTTGAGGAAATAAAAATACGATATAAATCCTATGATTCTATTGATGGAGATATAACCAAAAGGATACAGTTTGAATCCAGCTATGAAGCTGATTTAAAAAACAATGTTTTAGAAGTAAAGCCCTATGATCTACTTGTAACTGTGACAAATTCTAGAAATTTCACTTTATCTTGGACTGATCAAATTGACGTAAGAGATTTTACTCCTCCAATTATTGAATCAACTCAGAATGAAATTAGCATTGATATTTCTACTGAACAGATTGAAGAAAAAATTCTTCAATCCATAAGTATATCTGATAACTGGGATAAAGAGTTTCATACATTATTTTGGGAAGGCATTGAAGATTGTTCCACAGGACCAGGAATCTACCTAGTAACATTACGTGTTCAGGACGCCTCAGGCAATTTTTCAAATATTGTATCCTTGATTATTTCAATTTTCGAATCCATTCAAGAACAAATCACCCCTTATTCAATTACCATTACTAAAAACCAATTACAATCTGCTGAGATATTAACTGAGTTTTTAAAATATAAACAAGTAGATACAGGATATCAGCATGCTGAAGTATCCAGTTCTTACTTTGACTCTCCTCAAAAAAATGGGGTATATCCAGCTTCTATATCCTTTTCTTATCCTGATGGAAAAAAGGTGATTTACTATTGCAAAATCATTGTAAATTTAGAAACAGAAAAGAAAAAAGATGACATAATCATCTATATTTCTTTAGGTGTTATTTTATTTTTGCTAGTAATTGGTTTTATTATTTATAGAAAAAGACGCTAATTCTTTTTTATAACCACCTGAATATCCATGGTATCATAGGTACATGAGTTTTTATAAACTGAATTGAAGTAATCTAAGTTTAAAGGATCAAATTCCTGATATTCTATAATATAATCTTCTATCCTTTTATGTACAAAAGCTTTGATTTCTTCTTCTGAAATATGATTATCACTTTTGTATAATTCGTAACTAAACTCAACTTTTACCTGTAACAATCTTTTATAATCCACAGTCATAGAATAGCATTTAATATTCATTGAAGTATCATTAATTTTATCAATAAATTCAGTAGCCTTACTAAAATATGGACTGCTTGGATTTTTTTCAACCTTCTTGATTTTATCATTATAATAATAAACAGCTGTTTGCACATGAAAATTTTTGACTTTTTCACTATCTATTGTCCATAGTTCTTCTAACACTAGAGCAGGTATAAGAATACTCCGATTTAAATAAAATTCACGAGTAAATTTTAGGAAATGAACAGGGGATGCAACAAGGAAGAGTGTACTTATATCACTCGTAGATACCAAAAGTGAATTTAAGACACTTTCTTCATTCGGATTTTGAAAATCATATAGTTCCTCTAATTTTTCAGTTGTTGCAAAAACATAGCAATTAAAATCAATTAAAAGGGAATACTTAATAAAATCTAGAAGCTGAACCAAAAATTCATCATTCAAAAGCTCCATATTCAAGACGATGCTTGAAACATGTTTAAAGTTTATATTTAAGGAGGTAGAGGCTTGAATATTATAAAACAATTCAGGAATTGTTTTTCCAGTTGTCTTAGCAAACTGCCCTTTTCCTTTATTTTCGGAGGTTTCAGTTTTGCCAATATCACTACTCAAAGGAAGATAAAAATACCCGTGGTACTCATCCTCTTCCTTTTCAATCCCAACACTAGCTATAAACAATATTTTAGAAATATCATGTCCAGTGCATCCTACAAGTAAAACAAATAGTGGCACCAGGAATAGTATCATCAATTTCTTCATTATAGTTTTCTCCTTATCTTATTATTTACCTTTAATGGCTTATCTCGCTCATCTAATTTAAGATCTGAAGAGGAAAGAAAAAATTTATGAATTCCTTTAATATCAAAGGGTAAGAACGGATAAAAATACCGAACCCCTAAAGTATTTTGATTATATAAATAACAAGCTAGCAAAATACTTGCTAATACAATTCCAAAAAGACCATAAAGTAATGAGGAAAACAAAATGAATAACCTGGCCAAGCTAATAGAAATTATATTCGTTACATTAGAACTAACCACAAAAGATAATAAAAAGCAAATTGCCGTAGCTGTCATTATAAATACTCCCGCAATACCAGAGGAAATAAGATTTTGGCCAACAATTAAACCGCCTATTAAGACGATTGTGGACGAGACTGTAACCTTAGATTGTCTAAATCCAATTAGGTAATATAATTCAAACATTCCTAATACAATGAGAATTTCTATAAAAATGGGTAAATAAATACCTGTTTGTGATATCTTCAAGGTAGATAGTACAGTCAAGGATAAACTATCCATTTGTATTCCAGAAAAGGCTGCAAGAATTCCACAAAAAAATATAGAAAAAGCAGCAGATAATATAACAAACCAACGCTCAAAAAAAGAAAAAAATGGAATATTTAAAGCGTCAATCTTTAAACGTGAAGAATAAGTTAATGTCGTTGGAAAGCAGATTACTATACAGTTTCTGTCAATAACTAATACAAATTCTCCATTATATAGTCTTCGACAAGCAGTATCTGGAGTTCCAACATAATGAAACGTTGGAAAGAGGTGCTTTTTTTGAAAATATGACATAATATCTTCAATACATATAATTGCATCAATATCAATTTCCTCTAGTTTTTGCAATATGGTTTTTCTTATTTCTTCATTATGTATGTCCTCAATTGATAACAAGGATAGAATTGTTTTACTTCTTCTACCAACAGTTACTGTATCTATTTTTAATTTCTCATCCTTGACTCTTGTGCGAATTAAAGCTATATTTTCTTTAAAATTTTCAACAAAGCCATCTCTAGGCCCAAATACATTATCAGGCTCAGCTATGGAATCTCCAGTAGGTCTAGAAGGTGCTTTAGACAAATCTATCACATAATATTGATTATTTCTTTCACAAACAAGAAGTCCACAAAAAACAAGCTGTATTATTTCTTCCTCATTTGTTTCAATCTTTTTACAAAGACCTGGAATGATTTCATCCAAATCCATTTTCAAATCTTCTAGAATCCTAGGGTATAAATCCTTCATAAATTCTAATATATTGCAAAGATGTTCTTGATAGTATATGGCACAATTCGCCTTCGTTTCCTTATATATTACATCTGTATTATTCTTTAATTTTTCTAACATAATAGCACTCCTTTAAAAACCAAAAAAATATAGAAAAACTTGATAAAAGTATTACTGCTATAATTGCAAAATAGAATTGATTCATTGGTATGAATAAAAAACAAACAATACCTAAACTAAATAGAGTTATAAACAAAAAAACACCCATAAGCTTCTTATTTATATCAATAGAATTTCTAATAACGCTCAAATTATAAGAGTATTTAAATATACAGCAAATCATAATGTAAAAGATATATGCAAAATCAAAGTTTCCTATATATCTAGAAATAGGCTCTATGGATAAAATTAAAAAACCTACCCAATTTAAATTTTTGAAATAAATATCTCCTGCATTGCTTAGTAAAACAAAGTATTCTATCGCAAAAAGAAGCAAGGATATAAACATAGCCATAATAAAATTCAGCTTAGAAAATTGAACATCCTTTTTATTTATGAGTAGCGTTAAATTATTCCCAATAAACATTATTACAAATAATGGGAGAGCCCAATAGCTCGTTTTTTTCATAGGTAATAAAAGTGTCATATCTAAATTTGGATATGAAAAGAGGGTAAGGGTCAGGATTGCATATCCTATCATAATAAATAAGGTTGATAGTTCCATAATATCCTTAGGATGATATAGGGAAAGCACAACTAAAGCAAGCACAATAAACCCTAGCATAATATAGTAATTTCCAGTTAAGATAAAAACCTTTGCAAGTAGATAAACGGAAAAACTAATTCCAAAAATATTTTCTAATAAAAGTATAATGGTATAAATATATTTAAAATAAGATTTTTTAAAGGCTTCTCCATAATCAAAGGTTAATATCTTTTTTGGAATTACAGCAAAAAAAAGCAGGATTGCAGTAGCAATGATAGCTATATAAAACATCCCTGTATTTCCATATTCATTGTAAAAATAAGAAAACATTATAATCCTAAGCCACAAATAGCTATAAATACTTACAAATAAAAAAAAGCTTATCTTAGACAATTTGGTCATATATATCACCAAATATAGTATGTCTTGAATAAGCTTTTTTTATTTAGTTAAAATGCCTTTTTAATACTCTTTTAGAAACAATCATTTCAATTTGTTCTGATAAAACTGTAACTTCTATTCTGCTAAGCTTAGGCAAACTCTCTCCATCAGTATTATATGGAATGGCATTTTTAGAAGTTATAATCATATTGCTTGTTTCAAAATGCTCAATATTATGCTTATATCTTTCTCCTAAAAGCATAAATAAAGCAAAATCTATGGTATTAACTAATCGATTGGTCTTGCGAATTAAAGTTACAAATAGCTTTCCTTCATTTAAATAAATTCTTTTTTTTCGATGTAATTTAAAGGAGGCTAGATATCTGGAATTTGTTGCTAGAAACAAAAAGAATTTTCCAGTTATCAACTTTCCTTCTGTTAATATATCAATGTGAATTGTTCTATCCTTACTAAAGGAGCGTACAGTTTCAAAATAGTAGGCAAATTTGCCAAACTTCTTCTTAACCTTATAGCTAGCTGCGTAACTCACATCAGTTAAATTTCCTGCAGCCAAACCATAAATGAAATACTGACCATTAATTTGATTCACATCCAGGAAGGTTTTATTTTCATTTAATATGATTTTCATTGTTTTGCGAAGACTTCTTTTTAACCCTAAGGTTTTTCCAGTATCATTACATGTCCCCGTAGGAACATATGCTAAGGTAGGACGTTTTTTTAGCATCATTAGTCCATTTACAACTTCATTAATAGAACCATCTCCGCCTGCCGCAACTACCAAATCATAATCTCCAGCATTCTGCAAAACGTAGTCTCTAATTGAATTAGGTCCAGTAGAGGAAAAAGTTTCCACAATCTCATATTTACTTTTTAGTTTTTGGCAAATATAATCTATGTGTTTCCGAATTTTACTTTTGCCACTATAAACATTATAAACAACTAAAGCACGCATAGCCCTCACCTATTTTGTTTCTTGATTTATAAATGCATCCACTTTTCTAATTTTTTGTTTTGTTCCTACTAAAACCATAATATCGGATGGAACTAGGTAATCTGTTCCACGAGGAATATAAAAGTTTCCTTCATGTATAATGCCAACAATGTTAACATCAAATTTATTTCTTAAATTAAGATCAATTAAAGTCTGAGAAGGAAATTTAGGTCCGACCTGAATTTGCACAATAGCGTAATCTTTATCTACGGAGTAATAATCTAATATAGCATCACTTGCAATTTGATTTGCCAAAGAAAGGGCAGAAGCCTCTTCTGGAACAATAACCTCAGTCGCTCCTAATCGTTCATATATTTCTTGATATCCTTGAGAATCGCTACGTACAGTAATGTTTTTAACACCCAGTGCCTTTAAATTCATCGTTGTCAAAATAGAAGCCTCTAGATTATTTCCTATGGCTACTACTGCATGATCAATTGATGCTACACCCAACTCCTTTAGAATTGAAATCTTTGTAGAGTCAGCAATAACACAATGATCTATATCTCTAGCCACCTCTGTAACGCAGTCCTCAGAAATATCCATTCCTAAAATATCACAATTTAGATTAGCAAGAGCTCTTGCTACTGAAGATCCAAAACGGCCTAACCCTATTACAATAAAACTTTTTTTCATCCTACAATAACCCTCTCTTCCACATATTGTATCTTTTCTTTTGATTCTGTCATCCAGTTATGATTTACAACTCCAATAATTGTTAAAGGTCCTAACCGTCCAAAGAACATCATCAAGCACAATACAATTTCACTAAATGTGTTCAAAGAACTTGTGATTCCCATAGACAGGCCTGTTGTTGAAAATCCAGAAACAACTTCAAATAATATTTTTTCCAAGCCTAACTGCGGCTGACTAAAACCAATCATTAATGTTCCAAGCATAATAATCATTACAGCTATACCAAATAAAACAAATGCTTTAAATATAGATCCATCTGAAATTCTTCTATGAAATATTCTTGGTTTCTTCCCTTGCGCATAATAAAACAAGGTAAGAAAAATTACAAAAATTGTAGTTGTTTTAATACCTCCACCTGTTGAACAGGAGGAAGCACCTATAAACATTAACACTATGAACATCACATAAGCACTTGGAGGCATAGTATCCAAAGGTATTACTGTGAAACCTGCTGTACGACAGGTTACTGCTGTAAATAATGCCTGCAGCCAAGTTATTTCATGAAACATAGAAAATTTAAATACTAACATACCAATGACCGTCAAAAGAGTTGTCATAATTAATACTATTTTACTATGAATAGATAACTTTTTCAAGTTATGCTTGGTTACAACCTCATCAATAACAATAAAGCCTAATCCTCCACAAAGAATTAAAAGGATTGTTGAAATATTTAATAATACATTATCCTTGAATGGTACCATACTTTGATTTCCAAAAATATCAAAACCTGCATTATTAAAGGAAGCAATAGAATGGAAAATAGACACTCCTAATGTTTTGCCAAACTGATAATCGTAATAAGACATTAGTGCAATATAATTTAGGATGACTCCTATCATCTGAATGATAAAGGAGATTAAAATTATTCTTTTCACCAGATGTACAATTCCTGCTAGTGAGTTTTGGTTTAATGCTTCACGAAGTAAATACCGATTCCCGATTCCTATCTTTCCACCTAATACAGCAAAAAAGCAGACAGCAATTGTTAAAAAGGATAATCCTCCAACCTCCATCAACAATGCCATTACAATTTTACCAAAAATACTAAACTTTGCTGCTGGTGTAACAACAGATAAACCCGTTACACATACACAGGATGTTGACATAAATAAGGCATCAACAAAACTCAACCGAACGCCATCTTTGACAGCCCATGGAAGCATAAAGCAGATTGTTCCAAGTAAAATTACCGATAAAAATGTTAAAATAATAAATACATATGGATGTACTTTGATTTTTCTTTTCTTTATCATATAATCCCTCACTTGACTAATTATACTATATTTTGGTAATTTTAACAATAAAAACAATTCAAGGAAAAAGAAAAAGCCGAAAAATCGGCTACTTTTTATAAATCATCTGGTAAAGCCTTAGAAAGTGCTATTGCTAAAGCTCCATCTCCAATATGACAGGATACAGATAAAGAAAGAGGATTACAGATTACATCATTAACCCCAAACTCTTTTTTCACCATCTCAACAAAGGCATCTGCCACAGTTCTATCTGTTCCACTATAAGCAACAGAGATATGAACATTATCTGTTTTTCCATCAATATCCTTTAAAAAGCCCTCAATGCTATTTTTTGCAGCATCAATTAAAATACGTTTTGCATTTTCTAAAGTGCGATTCATCATTCGGTATTTATCAAGCTTTTCTCCAAATATTCTTAGCACAGGTTTAATCTTTAATAAATTACCAACAGCAGCAGCAGCTGGAGTAATTCTTCCGCCTTTGCGTAAATACTTTAAAGTATCTACCATAATATAAATATCTGAATGCATTTTAACCTTCATTAAAATATCATGAATCTCTTTTCCAGTATATCCTTTATTAGCCAGCTCAATAGCATCCATTACAGATTGCTTCTGAGTTACAGAAATTCTTTGATTATCTACTACAAATACACGATCTTTATATTCTACTTCTGCAACGCGTAAAGCACTTGCACAGGATTCAGACAATCCACTTGACATTGGAATATAAACAATCTGATCATATTCCTTAAGCAATTCATCCCATAAGGACATAACAAATCCTATGGAAGGCTGAGAAGTTGAAACAGCAACATCGCCTAGTAGCTTTTCATAAAATCCTTCTTGTGTTAAATTTATATCCTCAAAATATTCTTCTCCCTCAATCGTAAAAGGCATAGGTACAATTCGAATTCCGATTTCTTTTGCCTCCGCTTGAGTAATACCACTATTACTATCTGATACAATAGCCACCTTCATAATTATCCCTCTCATTTTAGAAGATTAAGTCTTTATTAAATAAAGCCTTTCCTACAATTTATATCAAATTCTAACAAAAATGTCAATGTTGTTTTACGTTCTTTAATAGAAAATGTTTAAAATTATGGTTATTTCTTTTTGGATGGTAAATTTGAACAAGTATTTAAGATTATTTCTTTTACAAATTCCTTATTCTCAAGGTCTTCTAAAAAAAGCATAGCCTTAGCCCCCAAATAAGGAATTGTTTGCTTTAACTGGAACCTTTGGTTTTCAGTAATATTTTTAACTAAAACACGATTATCATAAATTCCACCAAATAAAATTCCCTTATAATATAACAAATATTCTCCCATCATAGATTTACAAGTAACCTCATCTAAAAAACTCAAACATTCCAAAACATAGTCCCTAAATTCTTTTGTTGTTGCCATGACTTTTACGCTCCTCATTTTTACATTATACCATATCTATTCTATTTTGAGAAGAAAAGCAAAAATATAAACTTAGGTATAAAAAAACAAGTAATCATGACGTATTACATGGAATAACTAAAAACTCAATGAAATATCATTAGTGTTCTTCTACATTTGTGATAATTTGAGTGAGTAGGTTTTGCTTGAAATTACAAGATTTTAAGAGGTCTAATATTGTGATATTGGGGTTTAGATATAAGTTCTTCTTTTAGTAGGTAGGAGATGATGAGACTTGGAATATTAGGTAAGATAGGATTATCATATTTGGCATGAACAGATATATAGGTATGATGGTTCATTAGAAGGGTAGCTCATGATCTTTGATTTTTTGTTCATGTCTCTTTTTAATTGTTTGTAAAGACTCTGTATCCAGAGTGGGAAGATTTAATTCTTTTAAGAAGTTATTGATTTCATATTTGACTGCTTCCTCATTTAAATTTAGTTGATGTGTATAGATTTCTCTTCTGATTTCTAATCATTGTTCTAAAGTATATTTCATTATTCTTTTGTCTTCTTTTTTATTTGAAGTGTCGCCAACCCCTAGGGGATTATCATGCTGTCTACTAATTCCCCTATATGTCTACTTTTATAATAGCACTACATAGATATTAAAAAATAAATAGTCCTCCAAAAAAAATTAAGGATTTTGCCTATGGTTTCTCCAAGGGGGTGGAACTTAAAAGTTCCTACTATTTAGATAGAAAAAAATTCCCTCAACGAATTATTAAAGAGTAATACATTAAGGGCTAGAGTATTATTTTGTTGATATGTGCTTTTTTGTCATATAGACAAGCCCCTGAGTAGTTTTACTTTCTAATTTATCTTTTGGAAAGCCATTTATATCTTTTTAGAATATGCATTTGATTATCTGGGATAGTTTTAGTTTTAACTTCATAGATATGAAATTGATAGTATCCATTAATATGTTTAGTTCTGCCATAGACCTCATAAGTTTTTCCATTATATTCAAAAATTAATTTAGACATAATTAAATCCCTCCTACTTCTGTATATAATATTACAGCACATACTAGATGTAAAGGAAAGAATACAACATATTTCACTTCTAATAAATCTTATCATAAAACCTAGAACTACATTTGTCAAGCTCTTCAATCAATGGAGTTATCTAAGTCTTTGAAAGCTTTGTTTTTCTTTTTTTCAGGGGCATAACTTAAAAAGGGTGAAATCATAAAGATTAGAGCCATTATGAGTTATATCTCTTATATTGATACAATGCATATTTTATGGTTATACAAAAAGAAAAATGATACTTATTTTGCATATAAGTATCATTGTTTATGTTTAATTTTGCGTACTATTTAAATTTATATTTTAATTAATAAGTATTCTTAAATCTAACCATACATGCATTAGAAGATTCATTATAGCCATACCACCAATATCCAAAATAACCTATCTCATGCTCAACATCAATCCAAACAGTTCCTTCATGTTTGAACATAACCATGCCATAAGCATAAATATCCCCTTTCAAATATGAACTAGTATTATATATGCTTGAACTATAATTAAAGATTGTTTCATATTTATAAAGTGCTGTTTTGGTATTTGAAACAATGCTTAATTCACTATGATTATAATCAACACTAGCACTTATTGAAGGTCCATTTGAATCTAAACCTACACCAATCGTTCCTGAAGTTGTGCTAGGCTTATTCAGTGGGGCAAAATTAATAATCTCATAACTAGAATCTCTAAACTGAATTGTAGTTTTTATTTTACGTGTGTACCAATCGTCTCCATTGGAACCAATTCCCATAAAACCATTATCTCTAACTTGTAAAGGAGATGTACACACTCTATATACAAAACACCATATACTTGGATCATACTTATTTCTTAATAAGACCTGAACTACTTTTGTTGTATGATTCAACTTATCTTTCTCATAATAAGATTTTTCTAGTTCCTTAAAATCTGTCATATATTCTGGCTCATAATCTTCAGAGATATTAAACCCATAGGCTCTAGCCTTTGAATAAAAACTTGTTGAAGCAGCATCGCTTTTTACTCCAGAGGAGAAAAGCATAATCCCAGCAAAAAGCATCATAACAAATACTAAAATTTTTTTCTTCATTTCTTAATCCCCCTTAATTATTTAATTTTACTAAAGTTGCTATGTCTATTTTTTTTAATGAAAGTATTGGATTTAGAAGAATGAACATTCCTGTTAAATCAACTAAACCAAATAATATTAAATATGGCTCGTATTGGAAAACGAATAACCCATAATTAATAAAGAAAACTTCATTTTTCAAATACTCATTGAATAATGACATACATATATTTCCAAATAGTAACGCAAAAACCAAACCTATACAAATAACAAAACCAGTATAAATAATAAATATACTAAGTATTCTGCCTTTGGATATACCTAAACTTTTCATAATGAAAAATTCCTTTGCTTTCTTATCCATAAATCCTGCAATAGAGAAATATAAAGCTAATATAGAGATAGCTGCTATTATAAGACAAATTACCAAAACAGCAATTTTTAAAACATTAGTTATAATCTCATTTAAAGTATAGGTCTTCCCTATATCCTCGTTTGCAATTTTGAATCCATATTGATGAAGTTTATGGATTTTCAAGGTGTCATCTAAACAAATACCATCTACTGCATAATGAAGATACTCTTCTACTAGCTCATCAAACACTTCTTTTGATACAAATATATCATTCTCTAAATTTTCATCAATACCAATTACATTCACATTTTTAAGAATCGTATATAAATTCAATCGATTTATATATAAATTCTTATTGATTGTATCTTCTATATCTCTCACAGAATAGGAGGCGGGTAAAGTAGCATTATCCATATGGGTATCGTAAAACTCTCTTGACACTTTAACTTGATTTCCAACCAAATCGGCATTTGATTCAAAAGACATTTCATAATAAGAACTCATATAGTTTCTTAAATCTAAATGATTTAAAGTGAAATTTGTCCCTGTTAAATGTAATGGTTGGCTTGATATAAGCTCTTTATAAGTGTTTAAAGAAATATAAACAATACCATAATAAAATAAAAAATCATCCTTATGATTACTCATATATTTTCCATCAGAAAAATACAAATCATATACTTTTGTATAATTTGTATCCTTCAAGCCTGTTATTTCAAATTGAAATACAGAATTATCTATCTTTATATTTATTTTCCTTCCTATGCAATCTTGACTAGAAAAAAGATAGTTAGATACAAAATCTGTGATATGAATGCCTGTAAAATCTTCATTTAGAATAATGAATTGAAATTCAGTCTGTGTGTCATAGGAAACAGTTGGAAAGGTTATTTTTTTATAATAATAGTAATTCTCTTTCGCAATAGTTAAAGATAGTTCCTCTTCTAATTTTGAGCCATAAGTATAATTCAAGGATTCATTAGTAGGCTCATTGTAATATTCTTTAGTAATTGAATATAGTTGTCTCTCATCAGTAGAAATGGCATTTTGAATGACATGATTCTCATTAAAAAACATTATATTTAAAATTAAGAACAATAACAGCATACTAAGCATACTGAGTAATACAGTAATAGTATATTTTAGTGGTCTAGACTTAATCAACTTCATTGCATAAAAAAATTGGAATTTAAAACTAAATAATTTCTTTACATTTTTTTCTTGTTTCTTTTCTTCCTGCACCACTGGTGTAGATTGAATTTTTTCTTGGAGAGTTCTATCTTTGACCTCTAATATAATATCTCCATATTTATCAACCAAACTTATATCATGCGTTGCCATAATAACTAATCTTGTTTTAGATAATTCTTTTAAAATCTCCAGAATTTGAATTGTATTCTGTTCATCTAGGTTTCCTGTAGGTTCATCTAATAAAAGAATCTGTCCACCCATAGCTAAGGCTCTTCCAAGAGCAACTCTTTGTTTTTCTCCACCTGATAAGATGTTTACCACCTTATACTTAAGGTCTAATATATGAAGACTTCCTAAAATTGTATCTATTTCTTCATCTTCTATCCCTGTGATTTTTATATTTTCATAAACCGTAAAATCGGTTAATAAATTTGCTTCCTGAAACACATAGCATATATCTGCATTTTTTTCTATATTGCCATCCGTACATGCTTCTAAGTTCCCAATTAAATTTAATAGAGTTGTTTTGCCTGATCCACTTTTTCCAAGTAAAAAATAGAAGCCATTATCTTTAAATTCATAGGATAAATTTTCAAAAATAATATTTGAATCATATCTTTTAGAAATTCTATTTATTTTTATCATAGGCTACCTCTATACTCTTTAATCTTTGCTTCTAAATGAATAAGACAAGAGTGATAAGATTTTAAATTTGTATCAGAATAAGATTCTTGGATTTCATTATTAAAATTGTTATAACTACATATTTGAGCAACATTATCGTAATAATCTTTTTCATTAGCAAAACTAGTATTCTTAAAGAAGTTATAGTTTTCACCCTCATAAAAAACAATCATAACTTTATTATCCATTAATAACAAGTCATAAAAAGAATCCACTACGTCTTTGGTTAATAAGGAACGCTTACTTTCAACATTGACTATAATACAGGAATAGGTATGTGTAAGTTCTATAGAATCGAGAGTATTAATTCTTGTGAAATTATCCATTCCAAAATCTTCTTCTACCATTTCATTATACAAATACACAGCAACATCATTATTATTCAAATATGTTATCATATCTGATCCTTGCTTACTGCAACTGCAAAGTGTAAATAAAAACAACAATGCTAATAATATTTTTTTCATATATAATTTCCTCCCAAATAATTCACTATTTCATACTCATTAAAAAATATTCGTAACTCTTGAAATCTATGTTCTCCTATATATTAATCCAATCTTCAACATTACTTATCTTATGTGTCAGGGTGATGTGAGAATGGAAAAACTACCTCATCATCAAAATCACCAATTTTGATAGTTAAATCAGGCATCATTGATTTAGAAGCTGCTGGTATTACTTTGGCTGTACCAAAATTAATGCCGCTCCTAATAAAACAAATGCTAAAATAATTAATATCTTTAATCTTCATCAGGTGCTGTCCCGTCAGTTGCTCTTCTTCTCTCTCAAGGCCCTCTTCACTCACAATAAGGACACTTATAATCATATTTATCTGGTTCATATGTTGTAAAGCCATCATCACTACTACAACTCCAAATTATTACTGGCATAATTACACATACTTTTACTCTATTTCTATTATAGCAAATAGTGACATTTTTTTTAATACTATAATTCAAACATTCGATATACAAATTTTTACACTTTTCGACAATCATAAAACATTTCTCTCATTTTTTAAAACTGTCGTTAAAAGACTTTAATCTACTAACAACTAGAAATAGTAACTCAGAAATGTAGCATAAATTATATCATACATAATATTTAAATTATCATATACTTCAGGAATTACTTGCTGTCCTTTTTCATTGTATTTTGCTAATCTTGAATAGTCAATTTGAAATTTACACCCCCTTGCTTTGAAGCATACTTTCGTATTTCTATTAACTCTTTTATCATTTCTGATAAATTGTCAGGAAAATCATAATATAAAAAATTATTGCTAAGCATTCTAATATTCAAAAGATTATCATAATACTCTTGCTGAAGAATATCATATGATAACATCCATTTAAACAAAGAAGTTATATAATCATCTTTCCTTTTTTGGTCTTGATATACAATTTCCTAAGACATTAAAAAACAGATAACACCAACGTATTATCTGTGTACTCTTAAGATGGTGACCTGTATGGGGTTCGAACCCATGAATGTTGCCTTGAGAGGGCAATGTGTTAACCATTTCACCAACAGGCCAAAGGTATATGCAATAAAAACTGCATATACTACTATATCATATTTTTAAAATTTTTCAAGGTTTTTTTACAAAGTTTTAAGAATAGTTTCAATTCTCTTTTGAACTTTGTCTTTCCCAAGAATTTGAATTACATAATATAAATTTGGTGAATTTCTTCTTCCTGATAAAGAAATACGTAAGAATTCAGAAACATCACCAACATGTCCTTTATAGGCTTCCTTATCCTTTTTCCATACTTTAATATTATCTGCAAAGCCATGACGAACAGATAATTCTTTAATAGAGTTAAACCATTCTTCTTCATTTAAATTCAAGTCTATTGTATTATGGTAATCCTCTAATACAGCTTTTATATCTTCCTTAGAAATGGAAGGATTCCATTCTAATGAGTTTTTATCAATAGCTTCATAAACATCATCATAGAAAAATGAGATAATTGGATAGATATCAGAATACTTGGCATAATCCTTACGAGGCTTTTCTTTTTCTCTTTCAATATTTAAAATTGAAATGAAGAAATCTTCATCTGAAATAATTTTTTGATAAAACTCCTTATGATATTTTGAAGCCCATGTCTTAACCTCTTCTGCTAAAACATTTGCTTTTCGATAAGCCATTCTTTCTTTAGAGATATTGGCAACTTTGGCAATATCAAACAATGCTCCATCAAGAGACATCTTATCAAAGGATAAATGGAAATCATAGAAATCTTTATCTAAATTTTGATCGCGCCAAGCCTCATAATTTGAATTTGCGATGGTTAAAAGATATTCTAAAAAGCCATAGTTTGGATACCCTTGTTCAAGAAAGTAACTAACCGCTGCCTCTTCATCCTTTCTTTTGGAAAGTTTTCTTCGAGTTCCATTCTCATCCACCTTCATAATTACAGGAAAATGAGCATACTTAGGTCTTTCAAATCCAATAGTATCAAATAATTCCAAATGAATTGGTAAGCTTGGAAGCCATTCCTCACCCCGTGTAATATGAGTTGTACGCATAAAATGGTCATCAACCAAATGAGCAAAATGATAGGTAGGAAGCCCATCTGATTTGCAGATGACAATATCCTGGTCATTTTCTGTAAGCTCTAAATCTCCCTTGATTTCATCATGAAAATAAATCTTGTTATTATGGTTTCCCATAGATTTAAAGCGAATAATATATGGATCTCCAGCTAAAATTTTTCCTATTGCCTCATCTATGGGGAAATCACGATATTTTGCATACTTCCCATAATATCCAGGAATTTCTTTTCTAGCTTCCTGCTCCTGACGTAATACCTGAAGCTCCTCTGCACTACAAAAACAAGGATATGCTCTTCCAATTTCAATTAAATGCTTAATGCAAGTATTATAAATTTCTGAACGATTGGATTGTTTATAAGGACCATAATTTCCAATCTCTTTACTCTCTGAGATATATCCCTCATCTGGTATAATATCAAAGGTTTTCAACTGTTCAACCAAAGACTCCCCAGAGCCTGCTATCTCACGCTTTGTATCTGTATCTTCTAAACGAATGTAAAAAACTCCTCCGCTTTGCTTAGCGTAATAGCTATCCAAAAATGAAGTAAATAGGCTTCCTGTATGTAAAAAGCCCGTTGGAGATGGAGCAAACCTTATAACCATTGCACCTTCCTTTAAGTTTCGCTTTGGATATCGTTTTTCCAAATCCTCTAGAGTCAACTTAATATTTGGGAAAATTATATTTGCTAAATCCTGATATGTTGCCATAACTAAAACCTCATTTCTTACATCTATATAATTATAAACAAAAATTGAAAAGAATACAAGAAAAAAGCCCTAAAATAGGGCTTAAATCATATAACAATATTGAATTAATGGAATCTCCACAATAATATTTTCATTGTTTCTGGTAATATCTAAGGTAATAATATCTCCAATACTCAAATCAGCGTCATAAATAAATTTCATAACATTTTCAATTGTGGTTGTCTGTGCACTTATGCTTGTAAGAGATAACACCTCTTTTGAAGAATCCTGGTAGGTCAGCGTTACTGCATTTAGCTTATCATTTACTTGTAACTTGTTATAATCAGAATGCGTTGGATTCGTTGTAGTTCCTGCAACTCCAATAATGGTTCTTACAAAGCCATAACCTCCATAGCCTAAAGTGAACCCTATTTCCCAGCGACCCTTAACATAGCCAAGCTCCCAAGTATCAGTTGTCAAATTATATTTAGCAGTTTTTAAGATGCTCTCAATGATTGCTCTTGCTTGATTTGCAGGAATGGCAAATCCTAATCCCTCTATTCCTGAGGAAGAATATTTTGCATTAACAATCCCAATTAAAGCACCTGCAGAATTAAAAAGACCACCTCCTGAATTTCCAGAATTAATTGCAACATCAGTCTGAATTAATTTCATCTCGTGATAGTCATCTACCTTGATAAGACGATTATTATAGGATACAACACCCGTTGATACGCTTCCTGGTAATGTCCCTAATGGATTTCCAATGCATATTACACTAGATCCCAAGCGAAGCTGTTCTGTATCCTCAAACCAAGAAGCATAGGTCAAATCTGTCTTTTCAACAGATAGGACTGCAATATCACTTTCTTTATCTCCACCTACAAGCTTTGCATCATACTGCTCCTCATTTGTCAGCGTTATTGTAAAGCTTTGACAATCCTCTATAACATGATGACACGTAGCAATGTAACTGAATTTCTCATCAAAGGCAAACAACACACCACTTCCACTGCCATAATGCTGTTGATTAACATAGGCATCAATCGCAACCACACTATCATATATGATATCAATAGTATCCTCTACACTTCCCGTTTCTAGCTTTGTATTAGTGTAGGTTATGGTTAGATTTAAATATTCTGCTGTATCTGCTGGCTTCTCAATTTGTTCTACGTTAGACTGTTCATCTTTTTTTGTATCTTGGCTTTTATTTGAGCAGGAAGTAAGCGCCAAAGAAAAAGTACAAATAACTCCAATTAAAATTCCCTTCCAAAATTTCATATTAACACTCCTTAAATTTCAAATTCAACCTATTATATCATAGAATTATGGGAATATTTTGGGAAAATTATTTTAAAAAAAGGATTAGAAGAAAGCAAATTTCATTCTAATCCAACTTAAATTATTTAAAATAGCGATTCAATAAACCTTCAAAGGCTTTTCCATGACGAGCTTCATCTTTCCCCATTTCATGAACTGTATCATGAATAGCATCAAGATTTTCTTTTTTAGCACGTAAAGCCAAATCAAATTTACCAGAGGTTGCACCATTTTCAGCAGCAACTCTTAATTCTAAATTTTTCTTAGTAGAAGGTGTTACAACCTCACCTAAAAGCTCTGCAAATTTAGCAGCATGCTCTGCTTCCTCCCAAGCAGCCTTTTCATAGTACATACCTACCTCAGGATATCCTTCTCTATAAGCAACTCTTGCCATAGCCAGATACATACCTACCTCAGAGCATTCTCCTTCAAAATTCATTCTTAAATCTGCTTTGATATCCTCTGGAGCGTCCTTTGCGACTCCAACTACATGCTCACAAGCCCAAGCCAAATCCTCCTTTTGAACCTCAAATTTAGACTTTGGCGCCTTACATACTGGACATTGTTCTGGAGCCTCAGGACCTTCGTGAACATATCCACAAACCTTACAAACGTACTTCATTTTCTTTCCCCTTTCTAGTACAATTTTGACATACCCCATAAAAGGCCATATCACAATAATGAATTTGATGCATACAATCCTTAGACGCTTTGGAAATTAGCTTTTTTTTATCTACCACTAAGTCAATGACATTTCCACAAGACTCACATACAAAGTGAATGTGATCCAGCTTCACTGTTTCTAATACATCCTGTTCTCTTAATTTTACCAGTTTAATCTTATTCTCAGTAATTAAGCTATGAATATTGCGGTAGATGGTGGCTAATGAGATTTGCTTATAGTTTATCCTTATATATTCTATTAAGGATTCTACACTTGCATGTCCAAGTTTTTCTAAGGATTCGTATAAAATCTTCTTTTGAGTTGTCATTCTTTTTGTCATAATCTTTTTCCTTATTAAGAATTATTCTCAATAAAATTATACCATTTTATCAAAATATGTCAAGAAATTAATTCTAAAATGTCTTCTTTTGTTAAAGAAATTCTGGTTTCTTTATTCAAAAGAATCTGTTCAGCCAGTTTACTTTTAAGATGCTGTAACAGCATAACCTTCTCTTCAATTGTATTCATGCATACTAGCTTAATCACATGAACATTCTTTGTTTGTCCAATGCGGTAGGCTCTGTCAGTCGCTTGATTTTCAGCTGAAACATTCCACCAAGGATCAAGATGCAGAACCATATCTGCCCCAATAAGATTTAAGCCTGTTCCTCCTGCTTTTAAAGAAATCATAAAGACTTTAATTTTATTATCCTTATTAAACTGATGAACTAATTCTATACGTCTTTGAGCTGAAGTACTTCCATCCAAAATAAAATAAGAAATGTTTTCTGCCTCAAGCATAGGAGCCAATATAGGAAAAACACTAGAGAATTGTGAGAATAACAAAATGCGATGATTTGAAGATATCGCTTGAGTGATAAGCTCAATGGCCAAATTCAACTTAGCACTTGAAATGTCTTCATCATAAAATAACTGTGGTGTTATACAAATTTGTCTTAAACGAGTAATCAAGGATAAAACCTGATTCCCGCTTTCTTGCAAATCATTTTTTATTTTTTCAATATAGGTTTGATATATTTCCTCCTGCTTTCCTTCCATTTTACAATAATAAACCTCTTCAGTTTTTTCTGGAAGCTCTGATAATACATCCTTTTTCGTCCTTCTCAAAATAAAAGGTTGTACTCTTTTCTTTAATAAAAGTAAGGCCTCTTCATCTTCCTCCATAATCAAGGCTTCATAGCGTGTCTTAAAATGGTGATAATTTGATAAATATCCAGGCATTAAATAATCAAAAATGCTCCATAAATCAGCTAATCCATTTTCAATTGGAGTTCCCGTTAACGCAAATCTTAATTCAGCTTGAAGCTGCTTAATTGCGGTTGATTTCAAAGCATTTTGATTTTTAATATACTGTGCCTCATCCGCTACAATTGAACGAAATTTACACTTGTATAATGCGATATCTCGCCTTAAAGAATCATAAGAGGTAATATAAATTGCCTTTTCTTTTTCTTTTATCTTTTGAATTATATCCTCACGTTCTAAAGCTCCACCAATAATTAAACGTACGGGTATTTTCAAATTCCATTTTTTGCATTCATTTTCCCAATTATATACTAGACTCATTGGACATACAATTAATGTTGGCATTTCCACCTTATCCTTTGATAAAAAAGAAATAATTTCAAGCGTTTTTCCAAGTCCCATATCATCTGCCAAAATACCACCAAACCCAAATTGAGCTAATGTAGTTAGCCATTGAAATCCTTCTATCTGATAAGGGCGTAGCACTGTTAAGAATTCCTCATCAGGCAAAATCTTGCTTTTTTTATAATTTTGAATTGTATCAATCATTTGATAAACCTGCTCATCTAGGTGAATCGTATCATCTTTTCCCTCAACTAACTTCAATATATAATTTATTGGTTTAGAGTTCACTTGTGAAAATGGCTCATGAGTCAAATTAAAATCCTCTAAAAACTGGTCTAACGCTCTTGCATCCTCTTCCTTCACCTCCAGAATTACATCATTGTCAAGCTTAACAAATCGCTTTTTATCATGATAGGCCTGTAACATTGCCTGTATTTCTTCTATCGTTAAATCTTGACTTTCAAAACGAAAATCTAGCAAATTTACATTATAGGAGACATAAACCTGAACTCGGGTTGATTTTTTCAAGGTAATGCGTTTCATAGATTGATCAAAAAAAACATCACCATAATTTTTAAGATTGGAAAGATCTGTTGTTAAAAAAACATATTGAGCTTCTACCGAATCTAAAAAATATTCTTCTTGATGATTCTGATAAAATCCAAAGGATTCTAAAAGAGAGGAATATCCATCTAAAACTTGAGAAACATAAGGTGTATTCCTATATTTTTCTTCCACCTGTATTTTGGGGAAATTTACTATGTTTCCTTCTTTATAATGAAAATATGAAACAATAGATACCTCAGGTAAATGATATTTTTCATAAAAAGAAGATTCAACTATAACATCCTTTTTCAAAAGTGGAAGTAAATTAGAGATGAAACTAGTTTCATTTGCCTCTATCCATAATGCATTAGAATTACATTTAAACAATGAATTAAATATCATTGCTTCATTTCTTTTTTTATACCGATAAGCCAATATCTGTTCTTCTCCTAAAAAATAAGCATAATTCAGTCCACAAACCAATTGTTCTGTTGAAGATGGGATATTGATGTGCAAGCTATCTGCATCTAGGATAATTTTCATTTCCTCAATATCTAGAATACTATAAAATTTAGTTTGTAAAAATTCATTAGAGAAATAGATGCCACTTTGATGATATATTTCTAATATTTTTAGAAAATGACTCTTTTTTACTACTATGCTTTTCAAAGATTCCTCATGGCAAATGCTTAATAGAAAGCTATACAACTCTTTGGATTCATCATCTAACATCTCATAAGAATGAACGAAGGACAATTTCTGTCCATAAGAAAAGTAACGTTTATTTTCCATTAACTCTATAAATTCTGAAATACTTTTAACAATGTATTCCTTGTCATATCCAATTCTTAAAGATAAATGGTATATATTTTTTTCTCGATTAATTTCAGGAGTCAAGTGAATTCTTTTAAAGTAAGAAGCATTTGTTCTTAAATCCATAGCTAAATCAGTTAAAATAATCTCCTGTTCTAAAGCTAACTTTGTTCTTTTATATTTTTCTAATTCCTCATAGAATTTGCTAGGGGATAAGGAAAGTAAAGCCAAAGCATATAGCAGGGTAGTATGGACACACTGCTTTTTCCGATAATGCTCTAAGCAGCCACATTCTTCAGAAATTAAGGCATAGGTGGAATCTAACATGATTGTAGAGGATATTGCTCCAGTATAACTATAAAAATCTTTTGTTCCACCCACCTCATATACCAACTTACCATCTATTGTTTTATTTAGTATAATGACCATATTAGAAAGTGCTTCATCCTTTGTTTCTAGCATACGCTCTACTATGGGTAAATGCTTATATGCGGTTAGTAATTCATTTAACTGCATTCTATCTTTCCTCCAAGTACAATTCCTGAAGCTTGTAGCAATCCTCTTTTGTGAAGTATAATCCATTTTCCATATACTCTTCAATACTCCCATAATTTTCTTCTATGCATTTTAAAATAACATCTATATATTCTTTTTTGACACCAAAAATGGTCTTCAATACCTCTCGATATTCTTCTCCACAAATGGATACAAAATGTTCAATATTCCCTTGATAATAGTTGTTTGTACTCAAATAATCCTCAATAATATCTTCTAATCTAAAATCTAAGGCATATAACACTAAAATGGTGGCAAAGCCTGCACGATCCTTACCAGCACTGCAATGCCAAAGGGTTGCTCCTTTAGCATCTGTTAATAACAATTTTAAAAATTTCTGATACGCCTTCCTAGAAAAATCAGAAACAATAGCTTCCTGATATACATCAGTCATAAACTTTACTGAACTATCTGCACCATTTTTTTGAATGGCTTCTATAAAATCACGAAAATCTTCTTCATCATTCCCTTTTTTAGTAATACCAACTCTCTCACTAGGCAAAATAGGATTTAAATAAATCTCTACTCCTGTCATACTTACATCTGGATTATTCTTTACCTCATTATCACAACGTAAATCAATCACTCTTTTTAAATGGTATTCTTCTGTTAAAATCTGAATATCTGAAGCATCTACTTTATGGAGAGCATCGCTTCGTATTAAAAGATGATTTTTTATATGTTTTCCACTTTTATTTTTCAAATCAGATAAACTTCTTGTGTTTTTTGTGTTTTTTAATTGAATATGCATTTTTATCACCAAAGTTTATTTTATCATATTTTGAATAAATTTGGTATATAATTTAATGGTGATTTTAAGAAATGAATGAAATAGCTAGAAATTA
>JAIEEQ010000042.1 GCA_029067355.1 Anaeroplasmataceae bacterium
AGTCCTTAGTTTTTATATATTAATATAAAATTCTTATTTAATGAGAAAGAATTTAACAAATTTTTTTTAAAAAATACTTTAAATGTTCAACTCTAATAGAAAGAAACTCGAAAAATAGGAATTTATTTGAAAAATAGAAAAGAATATGATATAATATAGGACAGATTATTTTTAAGGAGAAAAATTTATGGTATCAAGTAATGATTTCAAAAATGGTATGACCATTTTATATGATGGTCATATGTATAAGATTCTTTGGTTTATGCATGTTAAGCCTGGAAAAGGTGGGGCATTTGTTAAAACCAAGCTAAGAGATTTAAGAACTGGTGCTGTGATTGATTTTACTTTTAATGCTGCTGAAAAGGTTGAGAAAGCAATCATTGATAAGGTAACAATGCAGTATTTATATGATTCTGGAAGTTCTTTAGTTTTTATGGATATAGAAACCTATGAGCAAATTGAAATTCCATATTCATTAGTAGAGGAAGAAAGAAAATTCTTAGTTGAGAATATGAGCGTTGAAATTGAAAAATTTGGAGAAGAGATTTTAGGTATCATTCTACCTGACAAGGTTACCCTTTTAGTTACAAAGTGTGATCCAGCAGTTAAGGGTGATACAAAAACGAATGCCTTAAAGGATGCTTATGTTGAAACTGGCTTATTAGTAAAGGTTCCTATGTTTATAGAAGAGGGAGAAAAAATAATCATCTCCACTGAAACAGGAAAATATTCTAGTAGAGCTTAATTTAGGAGTGAAGGAAATTGGATATACAAAGGTCGTTTTTCTTAAGTGTTAGTTCAAATGGAATATCATTTGACACTTTAGTTTTTATAATTATGATAATCTGTATTGCACTATCTGCATTCTTTTCTATGTCAGAAACAGCTTTTTCTAGTGTGAATATCGTAAAACTGAAAAGTCTGGTTGAGGATCGTAAAAGTGGTGCAAAAAAGGCATTACAGATGGCTGAGGATTTTGATAAAACAGTAACAACCTTATTAATAGGAAATAATATTGTGAATACAGCATTATCTACTGTTGCGGTTGGATTTTTCATTAAATTAGGAGTGGCAGAAGATTGGGTAAATCTAATTTCTACTCTTGCAATCACAATTATATTGCTGATTTTTGGAGAGATTTTACCTAAAACGATTGCCAAAAACAATCCAGAGTCCATTGCAGTTAAGGTTGCCTATGTCATTTATGTTTTACAATTAATATTCTATCCATTCGTTTTATTATTTAGAGGCTTACAGCGTCTGGTTTCTAAGAAGGGATCAGAAGAAGATAAAAAAACCTTTGATGAAGAGGAATTTAATATCCTCATCAATGAAATGGAAGAAAGCGGAACAATTGAGGATGATGAAGCTAGTATCATTAAAAATGTGCTTGATTTAAAGGAACGATGCGTTTCTGATTTGATGGTTCCTCGTATTGATATGGTTGCTTTAGACTATAATTCTACTTTAGAAGAGGTAAAGCAATTTCTAATGGATATCAATTACTCACGAATTCCGGTTTATAAAACAGATAAAGATCACATTGTAGGAATATTATATGTTCGTGACTTTTTCCCAGCTCTTGTGAAGAATTCAAGATTATCTTGGAAAAAATTGATTCGACCAGTAAAATTTGTTTCTAGCCAGATGAAGGTTGATGATTTAATTGTTGAGCTTCAGAAGTCAAAGACCCTGATTGCCATCGTTAGTGGTGAGTATGGAGATGTTGCAGGTTTAGTTACAATGGAGGATGCTTTAGAGGAGCTTGTTGGTGAAATCTATGATGAGCATGACATTGCGGGTGAGGATGATATTTTATTCACAGAAACTGCTGAAAACACCTATTTAGTGGATGCTGATATGTATGTTGACGATTTATTTGAGCGTTTACATATTGGAGATGTTCCAGATGATGTTCCATCAAAGATGGCTGGCTGGCTATTTGCTAAATGTGAAAGCATTCCAGAGGTTGGATTTTCTATGACCTATATCGCATGCTATACTATGGCAAGTGAAACAACAGAAGAGTATGAGGATTATGCAAAAGCTTTAGAAATATCCATAGCTGGAGTGGATGGTAGAAGAATTCAAAGCATTCAGGTAGTTGTTCGAGATGCAACTGAAGAAGAAATTGAACAATATCAAAAGAAAGATGATGAATAATGAAGAAATCGGTTGTCCCGATTTCTTTTTTATTTTGTATTTTTTTCAAATATGAATCATACGCTTTATTGGTGATAGTATGATTGTTTTAACAGGTGGTAAAACGGGTGGGCATATTATGCCTTTAATTGCTCTTGCAAAAAAGCTAGATTCCGTATGCTATGTAGGAGCGTATGGTTCCCTAGAGGAACGATTATGTCAGAAGCATCACATTCCTTTCAAAGGAATGCATTTAAAAAACAACCATCTTATCCCTATCATAAGATGTAGTACAAAACTAAAATTAAAAAAGGTTAAAGCCATAATTGCCACAGGAGGATATATCAGTTTTCCTGTTTTACTTTATGGAATTTTTCATCAAATACCTATCTATCTTTTAGAGGAAAATGTGATTATGGGACGGACAAATCGCTTTTTTGCCAAATTTGCAAAACGGGTTTTTCTTACGTTTCCTTTACCAAAAATGAAAAAAAAATATGAGGTTGTTGGACTTCCAACACTCACAAAAGAGCTATCCTTTCAAAAATATGGCTTTCTTTCTATTGATGTGTTAATTATTGGTGGATCCTTAGGATCTAAGCCATTATGTGATTTGGCAGAACTTCTCAAAAAGAATTACAGGGTATGCTTAATTGCAGGAAGGTATTACAACGATTATAAAGATATTTCTAACCTCCTTGTTTTTGATTATATTGATGATTTACCAAATCTGATGCTTCAATCTAAACTGATTATTTCAAGATCAGGTGCATCAACAAGCTATGAGATTTTTTCTTTAGGGAAGCCTTGCATCCAAATTCCTTCCTCAAATACAAGTCAGAATCATCAATATTTAAATGCTTTATATTTTGAAAAGTATGGATGTTGTAAGCTACTAAAGGAAACTGAAGCAAAGAAAAACATAGAACAACTGGTTTCTTATTACTTTGAAAATGCTGAAAGTAGAAAAAACATGATAGAAAGTCAGCAAGAATTTGTTTTTCAAAATAGCTGTGAAAAAATTGTGGAATGGGTGAAGCAAAAATGAATTTTGAAGGATATGTAATAGAAAATGATTTAGGGAGCATTGAATACAACTGCTCTTTTAAGGAATACACTACAATCGGATGTGGAGGAAGAATAAAGCTTCTATACACCCCAAAAAGTATAGAGACTTTGCAAAAAGCGTTCCAATACATTGTAGAGCATGAGCTTAGATATTTCCTTTTAGGGAATGGAAGCAATGTGCTGGCAAGAGATGAGGATTATGAGGGAATTGTTATTCATTTAAGAAAAATTCCTTATTCCTTTCAAATAAAGGATACTATTTTGGATTGTAGTGCATTCTATCCAACAACAAAATTAGCCTATGATTTAGCAATAAAGGAATGGGGAAACCTATCCTTTTTAGGAGGTATTCCAGGACTATTAGGAGGAGCAATTTATAATAATAGTGGAGCCTATAAGGATGAAATAAAGAATCATCTCCTTGATGTAACCTATATCAATAGTGCTGGTAAGCTTATTACAATTTCAAATAAGGATTGTGCATTTTCTTATAGAAAGAGTATCTTTCACTACATTGATGGAATTATCATTAGTGCAAGATTTTTCATTAAAAAGGAAAAAACAAAAGAGGTTTTAGAGCGTAGGGCAAAGGAAAGAAAGCTTGCTCAGCCTCTTGAAACAAAAAATATGGGTTCCATCTTCAAAAATAATCCATTAATTCCCGCTTGGAAGATAATAGATGCCCTTGGAATGCGTGGATTTCATTTTCATGATGCCGCTGTAAGTGCAAAGCATGCGAATTTTATTATTAATACAGGAAACGCAAAAAGTAGTGAAATTCTCAGTCTTATTGACCTAATTCAAAAAAGAGCAGAACTAGAATTTGGTATTCATTTAACTTACGAAATTACAATCGTATAAAACCTTAAAAAAAAATATTTTTTTATCTCTTCCGTATTGCAAAAATTTGCCGTTTAATGTAAAATTAATAAGAGGTTTTCCTATAATTTTTGACGGAGGGATAGAAATGATTTTTGATGAACTTGATTCACTAGATGCTGCAAGAACAAAAATAATGGTCATAGGTGTTGGTGGAGCTGGAAAAAATGCGATAGATCATATGATTGAGAACGAAGTGCATGGTGTAGATTTTGTTGCTGTGAACACAGATGCTCAGGATTTAAAATATTCCAAAGCTAAAAACCGCCTTTTAATAGGACGCCATACAACACGTGGTCATGGTGCAGGTGCAAATCCTGATGTTGGACGTATGGCTGCATTAGAAAGTGAAGAAGAAATCCGGGAAATGGTAAGTGAGGCTGACATGGTTTTCATCACCTGTGGTATGGGTGGTGGTACAGGTACTGGTGCTGCTCCTGTAATAGCAAAATGTGCAAGAGAAAATAATTGTTTAACCATAGGAATTTGTACAAAGCCTTTCCTTTTTGAAGGACCAGAGCGTATGAATAATGCTGTTGCAGGTTTGACAGCTTTAAGAGAGTATGTTGATACCCTTATTGTAATTCCAAATCAAAGATTGCTTCAAATTGTTGATCCATCTACTCCAATGCTTGAAGCGTATCGTGAAGCAGATAATGTTTTAAGAAAAGGTGTTCAGGGAATATCTGAAATTATTTCAATTCCTGGAATGATTAATGTTGACTTTGCCGATGTTAGACATGTTATGGCAAACTCTGGTACTGCCCTTATGGGTATTGGTGCTGCAACTGGACCAGATCGTGCATTAAAGGCTGCAAGAAATGCCATCCGCTCTTCTTTATTAGAGGTAACCATTGATGGGGCAACGGATGCAATTGTTAACTTTACTGCATCAGAAAGTCTAGCTGCAAAGGAAATTGAGATTGCTTTAGCTGAAATAAGAAACAATTGTGATAAGGATTTGAATATCATTTATGGTACAGCCTATAATAATGATTTAGGTGATGAAATGATTGTTACGGTTATTGCTACTGGATATGAATTAAAGGCACAAAACAATGGCTATGACGAATTAGCTTCTGAGATTTATAAAAATGTTTCAGAGCAAAATATTGAATATGAAGGTTTAACAAGCCATATCCACCCTGCTGAATTAGAAGAAGAGGATATAGAGGATGAGCTTGATGATCCAAACTACAATAAAACAAAAGAAATCTTTGATTTAAAAACCACTCGCAAGCAAGAAAAATTACGTTTAAAAGAAGAAAAAAGAAGAAAAAAAGAAGAAGCCAGAACTTCTTCAGTAGAATATGAAGAGCCAAAGAATCGTAAGGAATTCCCTTCTTGGTTAAAAAAATAAAAAATGATCCCCCTATCTATTCGTATGAGATAGGGGGATTTGCTTCATTATAGGTTGATTTTTATGTTTCGTAAGGATTGTCGCAGATTAATAAAATTATTTTTCTTTTCCTTAGCAATATTTCTTTTTTGATTAAGTTCATTTTCAAATTTATCCTGGGTAAGATGGTTTTTAAGACTTTTAATATTTTTTTCAATATGCTTATTTTGCAGATTATATGCATTCTTAGCCTGCTTTAAATCTTCATGGAGCTGGATATTTTTCTTCTTTGTTTCACTATTTAATATTTTTGTATTAAATTTAAAAGAAATAGGAAGATGCTCAATTTCTTCGTTTTTCGTTTTCAGAAAGGATTTTAGCTTTGTGTTCAATAAAGAAAGAGAATCAAATTTCTCCTTATCAATCAAATCCTTATCCTTTTGAAATTTAGCTTCCTTTTGAGCGTTTAAATTTAAATGAAATTCAATTATTTTTTGATTATTATCATCTAAGGCATAATAGGAAGCAAAGAATTTTGTTCTGATTTGATGTTGTAAAGCATCTAATGCATTACTATCAGCCTGGAAGTTCTGATTTGCAATAGAAAGCTTATGATCATAAATTTCCATCATTTGATCTAAAAACCTAGATTGTTCCTCAATTTTGGCTTCATGCTTATCCATAGAGTTATGATATTCTGTTAAATACTCTAATGTAGATTTATTATACTTTTGATTAAATTTCTTTACCTCTTCCTTAAAGTCATCTGCACAAGTCTGTTCCCTATGAGCTGTATCTCGGTTTGCAGAGAACACAAAGAACTCAAACTCCTTCAAAAGACGATTTTTAGAATAATCAAATAGCCGTTGAACTCTTTTCTGAGAGGACTTTAGCTCAACAGCAAAGGCTCTAGGAGAAGAAGCATGCAACAGGTGATTCTTTTTAAAATCTAATAGGGCTGATGAAATAGAGCCTAGATAGCTTTGTAGCTCCTCCTTATAATGAATGTAGATTAAAATATCATTTTTAAACATTTTCCGAATCTTTTGAAGTTCACCCTGATACTCAGCATTTTTTAAAGAAAGCTTTTGATTCAATTCTAAAATATCATCAGAATACATATGAATCATTTTTGTAAAATCATCAATTTTCTCCTTGTAGTCCTTAACCTTCAATTCGGTTTGCTTAATAGAAACCTGTGTAATTTCATCCACTCTCTTTTTTCTAGATGGATTATTATGAAGAAGCATCTCAT
>JAIEEQ010000043.1 GCA_029067355.1 Anaeroplasmataceae bacterium
TTGTTATTATTATTATAAAGAAAAGAAAGCATAAAGTCAAATTGCATTTTTTATTTCTTTTTAGCAATTAGCATCAGTAAATTCTTTTTCCATACAAAGTGCAATAAAAAATTTGGCATTTTTTCAAAAAAAATAAAAACAACAAAAAATACCAAATTTTTAAAAGGAAAAAGCAAATACATAACATCAAAACGATGTTACAGTATTTGCTCATTCTACTTTATTTAAGAATTACCACCATGGCCAATGAATCCACTTTTTAAATTTATTCATTATGCTATTAAATCCTTCAAGATTAGAATAATCATTCTGCACAAATGGAGTCTCTCCCCATACGATACCATTACCTAGCATTGTTTCAATAAATGCAGCATTGTCATCGCCATCTTTTGCATAATCACCTATATAAGCAGGATTGGCTCTGTCTTTTATTTTAGAGATTGGAACAAAAGAAGCAATATAATGCAAGAATAGTTCTGCAGCAATACCCTTTTCTGAACGTCTAGGATTATTTTTGTATAATGTTTCTTTTATATACTTTGCTGTCTCCATTGTGTCAAATATAGAAAAATAGTTTTTATTGAAATCAAATTCTACTCCTTCTAATATTGGTTCACTAGGTTTATTCTTTGCTCTTTCTATGTATTTTTTACTTAATTTTGTAATAGAATAACCCGCTATTATAGCAATTAGAATCCACAAGTTTCCAGTAGGATCTAGAAGAGATATTGGATTATTAACACAATAAGCAAATAAATTCATCTCATTAATGTTTTTGTAATTAAGATAACTAGTGCTATCAGCATTTAACCATCTACACCATTCTGGTACATAATACCTACTCTTGCAATAATACATACTAGTTTCGGTATCATAATAATAACCTTTATACCTGAATGGATTATAGGCTCCAATTGTAGATGCTAAAGATCCTGTTATTGATGTTATTGTACCATATGCTGTATATGCATATTTTACCACAAGATTACCACTAGAGTCTATAATTCCTAATATATTTTGCATGAAATCTCTTACATAATAATACTTATCAGAATTATTATAAACAAATCCATATAACTGGTCATTTTCATCATATAAGAAATCAAATCTATAACTTGGAGCTACTTCAGTGATTAGCTTATCTCCATCGTAGTAGTATTTACTACCTACACCTCTATAATCCTTTTTTGCTGTTCTTAAACCTTGGTCATTATATTCAAAAGAATAATATCCTCCACCATATGTATATCTAGTTAATCTTCTTCCTTCAAAGGTATATGTATTACCATTATAACTAGCTGGATTTAATGGATTAGATCCATATGTAATTTCTTTACCATTAATAGATTTTAGCCTGTCTTTGATATTTGTGTCATAGGTAAAGGTAGTTGAACCTGCCTTAGTAATATTTCCATTATTATCATATGCATATTCTGTTGAATCTTCTTTTGTTAAGAATCCTCTTGTATTATAAGTATATGTATGAGAGCCAAATGTAGTGTCTGTTACTGATGTTACATTTCCTAAGGCATCTATTCCATAGCTCCTATTCACTGTTGTAGAACCATATTTGATAACTTCTTTATCAATGTATTTAGAAATATAACTAGAGTATGTACTTCTCTTTTTATAGTTCATAGTGTTAGTTAAAATATCTGAATCACCTTTATGAATTACTATCTTTTGAAGCATGCCTAACTCATCAAATTCAGATACTTTAGTTGTATCTTTCAATTCATTAGCTAACGTATTCAATGTTGCTACTTCACAGAATGCTGCACGTGTTGCTAGCATTTCGACCTGACCTAGCATTGGATAATAGGTATAATAATTACCCATATATGCATCTGTTACTTTTACAGAATCAAATAGCTTTCCTACAGATAAATAAAACATATCAAAGGTTGAGGATATATCCCTATCTACAGAATAAACAGCTCCATTTAAGTATGCTCTTACTGTAACATATGGTGCATTTTGTACAGATTCTGAATTTTCTATACCATCATGAAAAGATATTCCCACGGTATGCCAAGTATCTGTTTCAAAATAAAGATCTGTTTTTGTAGAACCTCCATTTACCTCAATATAAAGATATTTATCACTCCCACGATATAAACCAATGCATTGTCCACCAACATCTTTACATTCAAGGATATATTGCTTATTAGCATCTTCACGTATATATGCTCGCATCATAATAGTTCCTACATCTGCTGTATCCAAATAATATTCTAGTTTACCTTCATCTGCAACATAGGCATATCGCTTAATTTTGTTGTTATAATTGAAGGATCTATCCTTATCCGTATCACTGACTCTTCTTACATCAAAGGCAATTGGAGTTTTTCCTGATAAAGATTTAACACTATTTTGTAAAGGATATATTTCAAATTGCTTTACTGTGGTTTCTGAAAGATTATGAGTAGTTGTGGCACTAAAGTCAACACTACTTCCATCCAAATATGAAGAGCCTATCATATAATCCTTCGTCAAGCTATAAATTTCCTTCATCTGCTTTGTTGTCAGCATTATTCTACATCCTATCATTAACGCTGTAATTTTACATTCTAACGCATCATATCCATTTGCCCCATCAAAGCGATATCCAATATGATAAAGTCCACCATCTGTCATAATAGTCTTATTAGATAAATTAGCTTTTTTCTGTTCTGAATTTAAATATAATTCATAACTGAATATCTTTGCATAGCCTTGTCCATCATCACGATACCTAAAATTGAGTCCAAAAAAATTCCATTGATTTAATTGAACTTTGGTATTTGTAGAAATATAATTCATTGTTCCACTATTTTCTTTTAACTCTAAAACTAATTCATTAGAGGAATTTTGATATACTGCAACATAACTCTTTATGTTAGAAGAGCTTGCTTTTGTATAAAACAAATATTTTTTAGATGATGGTGTTGAAGTTGGATAAAACCAAAAGCTGATACATCCACTATTTTCATAATACTTAGTTGCTGGCGGATTATAACTCATTGGATT
>JAIEEQ010000044.1 GCA_029067355.1 Anaeroplasmataceae bacterium
CTACTATTTGAATTCACTACTATATTTTTTTAAAAAAGGTGATAAATAGAAAAAAATCAGGATTTACTAAAAAATTAGTAGAAGTTTCTTTATTTTTACACTTTAAAATTAGTTTTGAATATGTTAGAATGTAATGTGGGGATTTTCTTGTTTAAAAGAAGAAGACCTATTTTAGTTTCTCTTAGTATTATCAAGCATTTGGTGGTGTGGTATGGAAAAGAAAAATATTTTGATTTGTGAAGACAATGAAATGAATCGTGAAATCTTATGCGATATATTGTCAAATGAATTTAATATCATTGAAGCAGAAAATGGCTTAGAAGCAGTGAATATTTTACATCAAAGAGCAGATGATATTGATATTTTATTGTTAGATATTGTCATGCCAGTTATGGATGGGTTTGATGTTTTAGCTGTTATGAATAAGTGTGAGTGGATTAATACGATTCCTGTTGTTATGATTTCTTCTGAGGCTGCAAGTTCTGTTATTCATCGTGCTTATGAATTAGGTGCTGTCGATTTTATCAATCGACCTTTTGATGCTTCTATTGTTCATAAGCGAGTTCAAAATACAATTACACTTTTTGCGAAGCAAAAGAAGCTTATCAATATGGTTGCTGATGAAATGTTTGATAAAGAAAAAAGCAATCATGTCATGATTAATATATTATCTGATATTGTTGAGTTTAGAAACGGGGAGAGCGGACTACACGTTTTACATATCAACACTATGACGAATATTATTTTGAAAAAATTGGTTGAAAAGACGGATAGATATCATTTAAATAATGATGATATTGCTAGAATCAGTTTAGCTTCCTCTTTACATGATATTGGTAAAATGGCTATTCCAGAAGAAATTTTGAATAAAAAGGGAAGATTTACAGACGAAGAGTATTCAATAATGAAAAATCATACGATTGAGGGCGGAAAATTGTTGGATAAATTAGAGCATTATCAGGATGAAGCTCTGGTGAAAACAGCGTATGAGATTTGTAGATGGCATCATGAGAGATATGACGGGAAAGGGTATCCTGATGGGCTTTCTGGAGAAGATATTCCAATTTCTGCTCAAGTTGTTTCTATTGCAGATGTATATGATGCTTTGACAAGTGAGAGATGTTATAAGGCGGCTTATAGTCATGATCAAGCGGTTCAAATGATTTTAAATAATGAGTGTGGTGTATTTAATCCACTCTTAATTGAATGTTTATTAGAGAGTCAGGATCAAATTCAATCTGAATTAATGGTTTCCTCTGCTTCTTCAAAAACCAAAAATGAACTGAAGGAAATGGTTACAAATATTTTGAAGCAAGATAACCTTGCAACTACCACTACTAAAGAAATGAATTTAGATAAAGATAAATTATTCTTTTATTTGAATTCAACAGAAGATATACTTTTTCATTATATTTGCCAGCCACCTGTGTTATTTTTCGAAAATGACAATTATGAATCTTTTGGGTTGAGAAAGGAAATATTTGATCCAATAGAAGATGAGGCTTTAATCCAGTTGCTAGGAAAAGAAAATATAGAAAGAATTATAAATTTGCAAAATTTAAATTCAGATGAAATGTTAAAAATAGAGTTTACTCATAATGATCGTTCTTTTAAGGTTATATGTAAAAAAATATGTAAGGATGATGTTATGCATGGGATTATAGGA
>JAIEEQ010000045.1 GCA_029067355.1 Anaeroplasmataceae bacterium
ATTAATAGTCATATTATTATCTATGAAATTTCTAATTCGGCTGTTGGAAATTATTTAATTTTATTAATAATTTTAGTATTTAATATCTTGTTTTTGTGTCTAAAACCAAATAAAAAGTCTTATATATTACAGGATTTTCAATAATATTAATCCAATACATAATTGTATTGGATTTTTCTTTTTGTAAATGTTATAATATTTTTATAAAGGTTATGGTGATAAAATGGCTGTTATAATATCAGGAAAAGAATTAGCTAAAAGTAAGAAAATAAAGCTGGCAGAGGAAGTGAAATCCTATGCGACTATGTATGGGAGATTGCCTCATTTGGCTGTTATCTTAGTTGGAGAAGATCCAGGAAGTTTGTCTTATGTACGTGGAAAAGAAAAAGCATGTGCTGAAATTGGTATTTTAAATACAACAATCCGTAAGCCAGACACGATTCATGAGAATGAGCTTTTAGATATTATTAAGAATTTGAATGAAGATGATTTGATTGATGGCATTTTAGTTCAGTTACCTTTACCTAAGCACATTCATTCTGAACGGATTATTCAATCTATTCGCAAGGATAAGGATGTTGATGGATTCCATTTTGAGAATGTTGCAAGTCTTTATTTGAAGCAACCTGGAATTGTTTCCTGTACACCCAAAGGAATTTTAGAGATTTTAGACTCCATTCATTATTCCTTAGAGGGGAAACGAGCTGTCGTTATTGGTAGAAGCAATATTGTTGGAATGCCTGTTTCTAAGCTTTTATTAGACCGAAATGCGACTGTAACGATTTGTCATAGCAGAACAAAGGATTTACAGTCTGTTACAAGCCAGGCAGATGTTTTAGTTGCAGCTGTGGGAAAAGCTAAATTTGTTACAGAGGATATGGTGAAAGAAGGAGCTGTTGTTATTGATGTTGGTGTGAATCGAAATCCATTGACAAATAAGCTTTGTGGTGATGTTGATTTTGATTCTGTTGAAAAAAAAGCTTCTTTTATAACAAAGGTTCCAGGTGGTGTTGGTCCAATGACAATTTGTTGTTTGATGGAAAATACAATTGAGTGCTTTTTAAAGCATATAAAGGAGTCGTAGTATATGATTGAACGTTATAGTAGACCTGTGATGCGTAAAATTTGGACAGATGAAAACAAGTTCAAGGCATTCTTAAAGGTGGAAATTCTTGCTTGTCGAGCATGGAGTGAAATAGGATATATACCTAAAGCTGACATAGATAAAATAGAAAAGAATGCAAGTTTTGATTTAAAACGTATTTACGAAATAGAGGAGGAAACAAGGCATGATGTGGTTGCTTTTACAAGAGCTGTTTCTGAAACCTTAGGAGAGGAACGGAAATGGATTCATTATGGACTTACCTCAACAGATGTAGTTGATACAGCAAATGGCTACCTATTAAAACAGGCAAATGATATTTTATATGAGGACATTGTAAGCTTTATGTCTGTCTTAAGACAGAAGGCAATACAGTTCAAGAAAACGCCTTGTATTGGTAGGACACATGGAATTCATGCAGATATTACCTCCTTTGGATTAAAGTTTGTTTTATGGTATGAGGAAATGAAAAGAAATCTAGAAAGATTTCAGTCTGTTCGTTGTGAAGTTGAATCTGGAAAAATGAGTGGTGCAGTAGGCAATTTTGCAAATATTCCGCCCTATATTCAAAACTATGTTTGTGAACAATTAGGGATTGAATCTTCTAACATTTCAACTCAGATTTTACAAAGAGATCGTCATGCTTATTATATGGCTACTCTTGCAACAATTGCAAGCTCCTTAGAACAGATGGCTTTAGAAATTCGTCATCTACAAAGGACAGAGGTACATGAAGCAGAAGAAGCTTTTCGTAAGGGTCAGAAGGGCTCTTCAGCAATGCCACATAAGAGAAATCCAATTTCCTCAGAAAACATATGTGGATGTTCAAGAGTGATAAGAGGCTATATGCATACAGCTTATGAAAATATTGCCTTATGGCATGAAAGAGATATTTCACATTCCTCAGCAGAGCGAATCATAATGCCTGATGCAACAATGCTTTTAGATTATATGCTACATCGTTTTGAAGGAATCATTAAGAACTTAGTCGTTTATCCAGAGGTGATGCTAGAAAACATTTACAAAACCAATGGAGTTATTTTTGCTCAAAGAGTAATGAATTCATTAATAGAATCAGGACTTTCTAGAGAGGAAGCTTATGACCTAGTTCAGCCTATTGCAATGGAGTCTTATCAGTCAGGTACTGACTATCAAAAGCTATTACTGGAAAGCCAAGATGTAATGAAGCATATATCTAAGGAAGTCCTTCAAGACTGCTTTACATTAGAATATTATTTTAAAAATTTGGATTATATATATAATCGGTGTGGAATAAAGGAGTAGATTTTATGATGAATATAAAGATTTCAACATTTAAATCTCGTTTACAACATTCGTTGGAGTTTGACGAGGAAATCAATAGTTTTATTCAATCTATTGAACAAGAAATTAATAATGCTATCGTTTTTTCTGACCTTTCAGATTATAATTGTGATTTGAAGCTGATTTTTATTCAGACGGGAGGCTCAGAAGGATTATTTTTACAAAATGTAGATAAACTACAAGAGCCCTATTATCTTTTGACTAATGGAGGAAATAATAGTCTTGCTGCTTCACTTGAAATCCTTTCTTATTTGAATAAAAGTGGAAAGAGAGGGGAGATTCTTCATGGAAGTATCTCCTATATAGGAAAAAGAATTCAGGAGTTGGCTATTTTGGAGCGTGCTTCTAAGGCTTTACATAATACAAGGCTAGGTGTGGTTGGAAATCCATCAGACTGGCTCATATCTTCAGTTCCAAATTATCAGGAAGTGAAGAATACCTTGGGAATTGAATTAGTAGATATTCCACTAAAGACAATAGAAGCAAAGGCAAAGGCCCCTCATTTTACTTCTTTGAAGCCTACGGATTTTATGGAATATAATAAAAAGGATTTGGTTTCTTCTTTGGAAATTTATGATGCATTAAAGGAAGTGATGCAGGAATACAATCTTTCAGGAGCAACCATTCGTTGTTTTGATTTATTGACTTCACTTAAGGCTACTGGATGTCTGGCTTTAGCAAAATTAAATGAAGAGGGATTGATTGGAACCTGTGAGGGGGATATTATGGCAATGATTAGTATGTATATTGCTAGACAGCTTACAGGGCAGTCTACCTTTCAAGCAAATCCTTCACGGATTGATGTTGATCATAATAGTATTGTTTTTGCTCATTGTACAATCCCATTTGATATGATTCAAAATTACACCTTTAAAACCCATTTTGAAAGCGGAATTGGGGTAGCCATTCAGGGTGAAATGAAAACAGGAAATGTTACTATTTTTAGAATGTCTTCTGATTTGAAGTACTATTTCGTTTCAAAAGGTATTTTAATGAATAATTTAAAGGAGGAAAATCTTTGTAGGACTCAAATTAACGTTCGTTTGAATAAGGATGTTAAAAATCTTCTTAAGCATCCATGTGGTAATCATCATATTATTCTGTATGGAGATTATGAGAACGTAATTGATCAGTTTATGAAATCGCTAGGAAAGGTGTCCATTTAGGATACCTTTTTCTATATTTTTAGTGTAAATGAAATCGGTTTGTGATATAATTATAAAATTGAGGGATAAGATGAAAAGATTATTTTTATTAAAGGACTATACGTCTAAGTTAGATTTGTTAGAAACAGAAAAGGCAATAAAATTTGTTAAGGATAATTTTGAACGAGATTTAGCATCCGCTTTATCTCTTATTCGAGTTTCTGCTCCTTTATTTGTATTGCCCTCTTCTGGATTAAATGATGAGTTAAATGGCACAGAAAGACGTATTGATTTTCAGCTAAAGGATATTGATGAATCTGCGGAGATTGTTCAAAGCTTAGCAAAATGGAAGAGAAATGCTTTGGCTAAATATCATTTTCCACTAGGGAAAGGACTATATACAGATATGAATGCCATACGTAGAGATGAGGAGTTAGATAGTATACATTCTGCCTATGTAGATCAATGGGACTGGGAGAAAAGCATTTTAGCAGAAAATCGGAATTTAGAATATTTGAAATTTACAGTTCAGCAAATTTATAAGGTAATTAAACAAACAGAGCAGAGGGTTTGTATTGAATATCCAGTTTTAAAGAGTGTACTACCAGAGGAAATATTTTTTATTACGACTAAAGAATTAGAGGCTTTATATCCAGAATTATCACCAGTAGAAAGAGAATATAAAATATGTCTGGAAAAAAGAGCTGTATTTTTGATGCAGATTGGAGAGCCCCTAAGTAATGGACTTCCTCATGATGGTCGTGCTGCTGATTATGATGACTGGACACTGAATGGAGACATTTTAGTTTACTATGAGGAGCTTGATATTGCTTTTGAATTATCTTCTATGGGAATTCGAGTGGACAAAGAGGCTTTAATCAGGCAATTATTTATAAAAAAAGAGGAATATAAGCTTAATAATCCTTATGTAATAGACATACTTCATGAAAGATTGCCTTATACTATTGGTGGAGGAATTGGTCAATCAAGATTATGTATGTTCTTTTTAAAGAAGGCTCATATTGGAGAGGTGCAGGCTTCTTTGTGGTCTGCTGAGGATATTCTGCTATTGAAGAAGCATCATATAGAGTTGTTGTAAGGAGATGGTGTTTATGTTAGTATTGGGTGTTGAAAGTAGTTGTGATGAAACTTCAGTTTCTATTGTGAAAGATGGTAAAGAGGTTTTATCAAATGCAATTCATTCGCAAATTGATATTCATCAAAAGTTTGGTGGAGTGGTTCCAGAGATTGCTTCAAGAAATCATGTTTATCAGGTTTCTATGATTTTTGAGGAGGCACTAAAGCAAGCAAAGGTTAAACCACAGGATATTGATATTGTAGCGGTTACGATTGGACCTGGATTGATTGGATCTTTACTTGTTGGATTAAATGCAGCAAAGGCCTTTGCCTTACTATATAAGAAGCCAATTCTTGGAGTTCATCATTTGGCTGGTCATATTTATGCAAATGCAATTGAGCACACTATGAAATTTCCAGCCGTTGCCTTATTGGTGTCTGGGGGAAATACAGAGTTGATTTATATGAAGGATCATTTTTGCTTTGAGGTTATTGGTCAAACTCTAGATGATGCAGTTGGTGAAGCCTATGATAAAGTTGCAAGAGTTATTGGATTACCATATCCTGGAGGCCCAGCAGTAGATAAGCTAGCACATAGTGGGGAGGATATTTACCATCTTCCTAGAGTTTATTTAGAGGAAGGATCCTACAATTTCTCTTTTTCTGGATTGAAGAGTGCAGTTATTAATTTAGTACATAATGCACACCAAAGAAAAGAGGAAATTCAGCCAGAAAATCTTTGTGCATCCTTTCAGGAGGCTGTTTGTGAGGTATTAGTTAATAAAACCCTGCGGTTGGCAAAAGAAAAAGGGGTTCAGCAAATTATTGTTGCTGGTGGAGTTTCTGCTAATAAGGGACTAAAGGAACGATTTATGAAGGAAAACAAGGAGTTTGAAATTTGTATTCCTTCCATAAGGTATTGTACAGATAACGCTGCAATGATTGCAGTAGCAGGATATTATCAATATCAAAAAATTAAAAAAGTGGATGACTTAAGCTTAAACGCTTATGCATCCCTAGATTTGGAGGAACTATATGAAATTTAGTGATTTTACATATGAGCGTCCTGAGATTTCTGTTGTAACAGGATCATTAGAGGCGGCAAGAAAAGAGTTTTTGGAAGCAACAACAGCAAAAGAAGCAGAAAGCATTCTAAGAAATGTTATTGAAATTAATGAACATTTTTCTACGATGGCTACAATTTGCTCTATCCGTAATAGTATAAATACTCGAGATGAATTTTATGAACAGGAAACGGCTTATTTTGATGAAAACCATCCGGTTTTTTCAAAAGCTTGGAATGAATTTACCAAGACGGTTTTAGAATCTCCTTATCAAGAAGAATTAGAGAAAGTATTTTCAAAGCAATGCTTTACCCAATGGGAATTATCCTTGAAGGCCTTTGATGAAAAGATTATGGAGGATTTGGTTGAAGAGGCAAAGCTAAACACAGAATATTCTAAGCTTTTAGCTTCTGCACAAATTGAATTTGATGGAAAGATTAATAATCTTAGTCAAATGACGGTTTATGCAAATTCTAAGGATCGTAAGATTCGTAAAGCTGCTGAATTGAAAAAAGCAGAGTATATGGAGTCTATTGAGGATAAACTAGATGATATATATGATAAGCTAGTTCAAGTGCGTACCAAGATGGCAAAGAAACTTGGTTATAAAAATTATATTGATTTTGGATATTTGCGCTTAGGAAGAAGTGATTATAATGCTAAGGATGTTGCTGAATATAGAAATCAGGTTTTAGAATTTGTTGTTCCAGTTGCCAAAAGAATCATTGAAAAACAGGCAAAGCGGATTGAGGTTTCAGATTTCAAAGCCTATGATATTCCTATATTTTATAAGGATGGAAATCCCAACCATGGTAAAAATAAAGATGAACTTGTTTCTAGTGCTTCTACATTTTATTCTAAGCTTTCTAAAGAAACTAAGGAGTTCTTTACCTTTATGGTTGAGCATGAATTGATGGATTTAGAAACCAAGCCAAATAAATCTGGCGGAGGATATTGTACAATGATTCCAGATTATAAAGCTCCATTTATTTTTTCTAATTTCAATGGAACAATGGGAGATGTTGATGTTTTAACTCATGAAGCAGGCCACGCCTTTGAGGTATATACTGCGTCTAAGCTTTTACCCATTTCAGATATTTTTTGGCCAACAATAGAAGCTTGTGAGATACATTCTATGAGTATGGAATTTTTTGCATACCCCTATATGGATTTGTTTTTTACAGAGGATGCAAAGAAATATCGCTTTAAGCATTTAAGTGAAGCAATTACCTTTATTCCTTATGGCGTTTGTGTAGATGAGTTTCAGCATTTTGTTTATGAAAACCCAAATGCAACACCACAAATGAGGAAAGATAAGTGGAAGGAATTAGAGAAAAAATATACGCCTTGGAAGGATTATGATGGAATCAGCTATTATGAGCGTGGCTGTTATTGGCACCGCCAAAGCCATATTTACAATACAGCATTTTATTATATTGATTATACATTGGCTCAGGTATGTGCATTTCAATTCTTGATAATGGATAGAGAAAATCATGATCAGGCATGGAAAACCTACTATGATTTATGCAAGCTTGGAGGATCAAAATCCTTTGTTGCTTTGCTAGATAGTGTAGGCTTAAAAAATCCATTTGAGCAGGGAACATTAAAAGAAATTATGCCTAAGCTTGAACAAATTCTTAAGGAAATAGAGGTATAAAATGAATCAGCTACTCAATATCTGTAAAATTGTTTTATTTGGTATTGTGGAGGGCATTACAGAATGGCTTCCAATTAGTAGTACAGGTCATATGATTATATTAGAAGAGGTCCTAGATGTGCAAAAAATCTTTGTAGGTGGTAAAGCATTCTGGGATTTTTTCTTGGTTGCAATTCAGTTAGGAGCAATCTTAGCAGTAATGGTTTGCTTTTTTAACACTTTAAATCCACTTTGGGGAAAATCCTTAAGGAATAATTTAAATCCAAAAACTAAGGAGGAAAAGAAAGCAATATGGATACTATGGGCTAAGGTACTTGTTGCCTGTCTTCCTGCTGGCATTATTGGTTTGCTATTTGATGATTGGTTAGATTCATTGTTTTATAATTCTATTACTGTTTCAATCAGTTTGATTCTTTATGGAATTTTATTCATTTTAATGGAAAGCTGGAATAAAAAAAGAAGCTTTAAAATCACTAATACTCATGAGATTTCTTTTAAAACAGCCTTTTTCATTGGTTGTATTCAGCTTTTAGCATTGATACCAGGAACCTCTAGGAGTGGGGTTACTATATTGGGGGCAATGCTTCTATTATGTAACAGAAGTGTTTCCTGTGAGTTTTCATTTTTCTTATCTATTCCAGTTATGTTTGGAGCATCCTTATTAAAAGGGATAAAATACATTATGTTGGCAGAAAGTATTGCTTCTAGTGATATATTTTTATTGCTTGTAGGAGCGTTGGTTGCTTTTGCTGTATCTTTACTTATCATAAAATTTTTGATGAAATATATAAAGAAGCACGATTTTAAGGCTTTTGGTGTCTATCGTATTGTATTAGGAATCCTTTTGATAATTCTATTTTTCACAAAGGTAATATCTTTTTAATGATAGAAATTAGAAAATATCAAAATCAAGATTATGAGAAAGTTAGAAGAATTTGTATGAGTACTGCTAAAAGAAGCTATCAAAATAACGAAATAATTTGCTGGCTGTTTTTGGACTATTATTTGGAATCTGAACATCAACATGCCTTTGTAGCGGTAGAACAGGAGGAAGTTATTGGATATATTGTTGTTTCAACAGATGCTTTAGAATATGAGAATCAGATGAAAGAAAAATGGATTCCTAAAATTCAAGAAAAATCCTTGTTTTTGAGCTTGTTTGCAAGAATTTGCGTGCAAACGAATAAGAAATTTAATAAGAATGGTTGTGAATTTCATATGAATATAGCTCCTAGCTATCAGCATAAAGGGTTAGGGCATCGGTTGCTAGATGTGATGGCTCAGCATTTGCTTCTTTATGATAAGAAATATCTATATTGTATTACAGAAAATAATAGAACTAAGGGGTATAGATTTTATAGGCATTATGGATTTAAAGTGATAAAGAGGTATTGTATAGGAGTTTTAGCATTGCAATATGCTTTGAAAAAATAAAATTTGTTTTTGTTACATAGTATTAGAGAAAGCCTGTCCTTTTGGATAGGCTTTTCTTTATACCAAGAGAATATTGATGTGAATTTTAATAGAAATATCTTATAGGTTTCAAATGAAAAAAGTAGTAATATAGAAAAAATAATGCTATAATAATAGACAAAAGAGGTGATAGGATGCGAAAAGTTTTATCTTATTTACATAAGCACTATTATTTGGAAATTTTCGTATTTGTTTTTTTCCTCTTATCCTTTTTTATAGAACCCATGATGGAGGCTGTTTCTGGAAATGGATTTATTTTTAATCCAGTGGAACAGGTATTTTCAGGCTATTATAAAATTATGATATCCCCCTCTATTTTAATAACTGACTATGTGTACATTGCAGGACTTGGAGCAACCTTTTTCAATGTATCTACCATAATGCTTTTAAATCTTTTAATGCTTCAGGCTTTGAGAATTAAGATGAATGGTCCAATATTTGCAGGTATTATTATGATAGGAGGCTTTTCCTTTTTTGGAAAAAACATCTGGAACACGCTTCCTATTTATTTAGGAATTTATCTATATTCTCTATTTAAAAAAACTCCCTTTCGTCAATTTATTATTACCATTCTATTTTCAACAGGAATTTCACCTTTAGTCAGTTATACTATGTTTGGCTTTGGACTTCATTTGGGAATATCCATTCCTTTAGGTATTATTAGTGGTGTTCTTGTTGGCTTCATAATTCCTGTATTTGCCTCTCATACCATTATTTTTCATGAAGGATATAATCTATATAATACAGGCTTTGCTTTAGGGATTTTATCTGCTTTCTTTTATGCAGTATTTCGTTTTTGTGGATTAAAGGTAGTATCAGAGAGTCTATACAATTCTGAAACTAGTGTTGTTTTTTATTATATCTTACCTATATTATCTTCTTTATGCATTATCCTTGCCTTTATAAATGATCATTCAGTATATAAAAAATATTGGAGCTTATTAAAGACAAATGGACGTTTGATAAGTGATTATGGTGGAGAATTTGGTGAGGATGCTGTTTTGCTGAACTTTGGTGTTTTGGGTATGGTGTCCTTTCTTATATGTTTAATTTTTAGAGTCCCTATGAATGGAGTAATATTTGGGACGATATTTGCTGCCATAGGATTTGCAGGGTATGGTCTACATATACGAAATGTGGCTCCTATTTGGATTGGCTGTGGATTGACTATTTTTGTAGGAATGGCCATTCAGGGAGATTATACCTTAACTATCAGTAGTATTATGATGTTTTTCTTTGCTTCTGGACTAGCTCCAATTGCAGGAAGATATGGCATTGGATATGGATTACTGATTGGAAGTATGCATATTATTATGACTCCAATTATGATATCCTTCCAAGGAGGCTTTGATTTATATAACAACGGCTTAGCTGCTGGCTTTGAGGCAGCAATTGTCACAGTGCTTGCAGAAAAAATATTTGTAAGGAGGAAACGCCATGGTAGAAAATCAAAAGATTTGTAGAGTGATTGAGGAATTTAGCTTATATTTACTTGAGGCTGAGGTTGAGGAGCTTAGTGTTTCTGTTTCTAAAAAGGGAAATCGAGTTTCAATTTTATTTATTTGTAATCCAATAGAAGAAGACCTTTTAAATGAACTGAATGAGATATTTAAAAGAAAACGGCAGCATGAATTTGAGGTATATGGCTGGGAACTTATTGGACAGGGAGATGCTGAAGGGCATGAGCTTATGCTTGTAAATAATCTTGTGGATTACTTCACATATTATTTTAGGGATGGAAAGGTTTATTTTAATTTGGTGAGATATGAATAAATTAAATTGGAAGGATGCAATTAAATATACAGGAATATTTCTGTGCATGGTTACATTTATTACACTAGCGGTTGTTATATATTTAAATCGATTGGAGCCACTTTTTTTAGATAGAGCAATGCGGGATTTTTCTTATCAGATAAGAGGAGAAAAGTTTGGATTTTGTTTTTGGTTTTTTAGAATAATTACGGAGTTTGGTAATCTCTATATTATTGCCATTATTATTCTTATTGTAATTATTGTTACAAAATGTGATTATCGTGCAATTTCAATCTCCTTAGGAATTCTTTTGGCTGTATTACTGAATGTTGGACTTAAGGAAATTTATATGAGAGAACGCCCTTTTGCAGATTTTAGATGGATGAATGAGGATTCTACAAGTTTTCCATCAGGACATTCTACTGCAGTGGGATTTTTATATCCATTTATTATGTATCTTGCTTACCATTCAAAGAGTCTATCTAATAAATGGAAGAACACAATCTATGTATCTTGTTCAATAATTATCCCCTTGGTTATGTTTTCTAGATTGATTTTAGGAGTTCATTATTTTACTGATGTTATTGCGGGAGTTAGTGTTGGTATTATGATTTCTTGCTTGGCCATGTTGTTTTACAAGATATGTATTAAATATGATTTTATGCAAGAAGGCTTATTGGATAAAATTTTAAAAAGCAAAAAGAGTGATGAAGATTAAATATAAAATAAAGAGTAGATGAAGAGCATTTTACTATCTACTCTTTATTTTTTCATCTTGTTCAAATTGAACAGCCATTTGGTTAGCTGATAGCCACGTAGCTAATAGTAACATCTAATGAGAATACTTCTTAAATCATAAATTTTTCTTTTCCATTCCTTACACTCCCCAAAATAAAACCATTACCAAAGAACAGGAGAAAATTAGAAAGGATTTATTATTCGTTTTAAAGATGGTAATCTGTTGCAAAGGCATAGTATTCTAATAGTTTAAAATCTAAGATATTAAATAATTTATTATGCTTAGAAAGAATATGCTTAGTTTCTAAAAAAGAAAGGATGTCTGATAATTTTCCTTTAGGTAGATTTAAATAGAATGCAAGCTCTGTAATTGAAAGTGTTATATAAAAACTTTCTGTTTTATTGTTTATCATTTCAAAATAGAAATATCTGGATACTCTAATCTTTGGGTCTTGGATAAGAAGAAGCTCAACTTGATTTTTCTTTTCCTGATACATTTTAGATAAAATAGGCAGATAGCTTGCATCTATTTCACCTTTGTCAATCCATTCACCTGCAACTAAGTCTAAAGCATAGTATTCGTCTAATGTATAAGGGTGATAAAAAATTTGATCTAAAAAAAGATAATCCTTTGGGTTATAGACTTGAGTATGTTTTTTGTTTGTAATATGCCCTTTTGTAATTTTAAACACTTGATTAATATAAGCATTCTTTTGTATAATCATTTCGTTTCTTAAATAGGTCTTCATAAATGAAAAACTAAGCTGTATTGATTACAGCTTAGCATCCTCGTTTTCTTTAATTTTTTCTCTAGCAATAGCTAGCATAAGTTTAATACGGTTTTCTTGATTTACTTTAGTTGCTGAAGGATCATAGTCAATTGCTACAATATTTGCTTCAGGGTGAAGAGATTTAATTTTCTTCATAACACCTTTTCCGCAGATATGGTTTGGTAAGCAACCAAAGGGCTGGGTACAAATAATATTATCATAGCCAATTTCAACAAGCTCCATCATTTCAGCTGTCAAAAGCCAACCCTCTCCCATTTTTGTTCCATGAGATAAAATTCCTTCAGATAAATCCTTGGTGTGAGAGAAGTACTTCATTGGAGTAAACTTTGTTTTTTTCATACTCTGAATCATTAGTTTTTCTCGTCGTCTTAAATACCAAATGATAAACTTTGAAGCCAATTTCTTTATTTTTCCATGACCATAAAATTTGCTATCATAAATTGAGTTATATAGACAATAAAGGATAAATCCATAAAGTCCAGGAACCATAACCTCTGCATGCTCACTGACCAAAAAATCCTCTAAATGGTTGTTTCCTAAGGAGGCGTACTTTACATAGATTTCTCCAACGACTCCAACCTTTGGTATGGCATGAGTTAAATCAAGTGATAAAGCATTAAAGCTTTTTGCAATGTTCTTCAAATTCTTTTTTAAAGCTCTATAAGATACTCCCTTTTTATTTTTGAATTGCTCTCCAATTCTTTCAACCCAGTGTAATGCTAATTTTTTAGCAGAACCAGTCTCTGTTTCATAGGAACGAGTTTTATTAAATAAATACATAATCTCATCGCCATAAGTCATTGCAGCAGCAATCTTTTTTATTAGGGAATAGGTAAGCTTTAATCCACTATCCTTTTCCAAATTTGAAGCATTTAGGGATACAACGGGAATGAAACCATACCCAGCTTTGTCTAAGGCTTTTCTTAGAAGATGAATGTAATTTGAGGCTCTACAACCTCCTCCAGTTTGTGTTATGAGTAGAACAAGCTTATCATGATCAGAACGATGATTCAAATTGTCAATAAACTGACCAATAACAAGTAAAGCAGGATAACAGGTATCGTTATGAACATATTTTAATCCTTCTGTAACAACGTCAGGACCTTCGTTCTTCATAATTTCCACCTTATATCCTGATACTAATAGTGCTTTTTCAAATAAAGCCATATGGAAGGGGAGCATAGAGGGAATTAAAATGGTGTGTGTTTTTCGCATAGAAGCACTGAATTTTGGATAGTCCTTAATTTCGTTTTCCATTAATTTTCCTCCTTTTGTTTTAAGGCAGCAAATAAGCTTCTAAGTCGAATTTTTACTGCGCCCAAATTTGTAATTTCGTCAATTTTGATTTGAGTATATATCTTATTGTGATTCTCTAATATCACTTTGCATTCATCTGTCGTTACTGCGTCTAATCCACAACCGAAGCTTACAAGCTGAACTAAATTCATATCAGGTTGAGTCGTACAATACTTCGCTGCAGCATAGAGTCTGGCGTGATAGGTCCATTGGTTTAATACACCCACCTTAAACTTTGGAACTAGATGAGAAATTGATTCCTCTGTAACAACAGCAACATCAAACCCATTAATTAATTTATCAATTCCATGATTTACCTGTGGGTCTACATGGTATGGTCGTCCTGCAAGAACGATAATTTGTTGATGCTTTTCTCTGGCTCTGACAATTATTTGATCTGCTTGATTTCTTAGGTCTGCTAAATAGGCATCATATTCCTGATAAGCAAGAGTAGAAGCCTTATGAATTTCCCTCTTAGAAATTTTATACTCCTTTAAATGCTCTTTCATTTTTTGCTCAAATATTTCCTTATCATGAATCCCTATGAATGGATGAATAAAACGGATATTCTGAACATCCTTAACATTATTATCTATGGTTTGAGGATAGTATGCTACGACAGGGCAATTGAAATGATTGTCTCCCTTCTTTTCGTCAATGTTGTAGCTCATACATGGATAAAAAATAGTTTCAAATCCATCAGATTGAAGTTTAGCAATATGACCATGAACTAGCTTTGCTGGATAACATACAGTATCAGAGGGAATGGTATGTTGTCCTAATGTATAAAGCTTTTCATTTGAGAAGCCACTATGATGTACCTCAAATCCAAGATTCGTAAAGAAGGTGTACCAAAATGGCCATAGCTCATATAAATTTAAAACAAGAGGAATACCAAGCTTACCTCGTTTTCCTGAAACTGGAGTATAGCTTGTCAGTTTATTCCTAATATATTCATAAAGGTTGGAATTTTCATTTGTGATTTTTTTGGCTAAAGGCTTTTCACAGCGGTTTCCACTAATAAATTTATTTTTATTACTGCCAAAGGTATTTACTGACAGAAGACAATGATTGTTGCAAGCCTGACAGTTAAAGTTTTTAACCTCATGTTTAAAATTTTTTAATTCCTCTTTGGTAATGGTAGTAGAACGCTCAAGCTTTAAAGATTTTGCATAAAGTGCAGCTCCATAGGCTCCCATAAGCCCAGAGATATTTGGGCAGACAACATTTAAGTTTAATTCCTTTTCAAAGGCGCGCAATACAGCTTCATTATGGAACGTTCCACCCTGTACAACGATATTTTTTCCTAATTGTGCACTTGTGGTAGCACGAATCACTTTATATAACGCATTTTTTACAACTGAAATAGATAATCCAGCAGAAATGTTTTCAATAGAGGCACCATCCTTTTGTGCTTGCTTCACAGAGGAATTCATAAATACTGTACATCTAGAACCTAAATCCACAGGCTTATCTGCCATAAGTCCTAGCTTGGCAAACTCTTCGATTTTATAACCTAATGCATTAGCAAATGTTTGCAGGAAGGAACCACATCCAGAAGAACAGGCTTCATTTAAAAAAATGTTGGCAATAGCATTGTTTTCTATTTTAAAGCATTTGATGTCTTGTCCACCAATGTCAATAATAAAGTCTACATCAGGCTTGAATTTAGCAGCTGCGCGATAGTGTGCCATTGTTTCTACTAAACCTGCGTCTAAGCTAAAAGCATTCATTGCTAGCTCTTCACCATAGCCAGTAGAGGCACTTCCAGCAATATTTAAATTTGGATATTTATCATAAAGTTGTGTGAATAAGTGATGAATCACTTCCACAGGATTTCCTTTATTTGGCTGATAGCTTTCAAATCGAATTTGTTCCTCCTCATCAATTAGAACAAACTTTAAAGTAGTTGACCCACTGTCAATTCCTAAATATAGCTTTCCAGTATATCCTTCTAAAGGCAAGCTATCTATATGTGCCCTAGAATGACGAAGACGGAATGTCTTTAAGTCCTCTTCATTTTTGAAAAGAGGTTGATTATATGCATAGGTTGCCAAATTAACATAGGACTTCAGGATAGAAATTTTTTCTTGGATGGAAAGCTTTTCTTTTGCACATAATGCAGCACCAATAGCAACGTAGTATAGAGAGTTTTCAGGGCAAACTCCCTGTACATTTAGTGCAGTATCAAAGCTAGCCTTTAATTCAGATAAAAAGGTTAATGGACCACCTAAGTAGGCAATATTTCCTTTGATTTCTCTTCCCTGTGCTAGTCCTCCAATGGTTTGATTTACTACGGCATTAAAAATAGAAGCAGCAATGTCTGATTTGGATGCACCTTGATTGAGTAAGGGTTGTATGTCTGATTTTGCGAACACACCACATCTTGATGCGATTGCATAAAGCTTTTGATGATTTAAAGCAAGACCATTTATTTCTGTGATATCAACATTAAGTAGAGTTGCCATTTGATCTATAAATGCTCCTGTACCACCAGCACAGGACCCATTCATACGGACCTCCATCCCATCTGTTAAAAATAAAATTTTTGCATCCTCTCCGCCCAACTCTATAATACAATCTGTTCCAGGAATAAGTGTATTTGCTGCAATACGGGTTGCGTATACCTCTTGAACAAAAGGGATTCCAACTCCTTCTGCAAGCCCCATACCAGCAGAACCAGAGATAGCTAAATAACATTCATCAGAAATTATATTAGATAAAATAAGCTCTTGAAGCTTAGCAATTATGTTGTCTTTTATGTGTGAATAGTGACGTTTATAGTCAGAATATACAATTTTATTGTTTTCATCTAGAACAACACACTTGATTGTTGTTGAGCCAACGTCAAGACCAATTTTTTTCATATGCTACCTCCAAGATTTTATTGTTCAAATTGTATTATATTATAAATAATATAACAAGTCAATTAAAGAAACATAGAAAAAGATTAGGGAGTTTTATAGGGAATTGTTGAGAGTTTTGTAGAAATTCCTCTTTCAAAATGGAAAAAACTTTAAATTCATAAAAATTACGCTTTCATTCTGTTTTTTGTTCTTGATAGAATTATGAATTTACGATATAATATTTAAGAAGTGTAAATAATTTTTAATGTGTAAAGGATTTGAGTATGATGAAAGGTTTATTAGCATTATTTTCTACCCTAGGCTTAGGACTGCTTATTGTCCTAACGAGGTGTAATAATGGGGAC
>JAIEEQ010000046.1 GCA_029067355.1 Anaeroplasmataceae bacterium
AATGAATCTGGCTTCTTTTTTCTTTTCGTCGTTTTTCTTCGTCATATATAGTTTTCAAAGACTGTTTCTTTTTCGCACTCTTAACATAAGTGCTTTTACATTATACCGCAGAGTAAAAAAGAAATCAAGAACTTTTTTAATTTTTTTTGTATTCTTTTTAAATTATAAGACAAAATAAAAAATTTAAGTTAGCTTATTTTCTGTAAGGACATATCTTCATCTCTTTTCCTACTATAATTTTTATATTGCCATGATCCTTAGTCATATAAATTGTAGAGTACTTTTTTAAATCTTGTACAACTTCTTCATCAGGAAGATAATATGAATTATTCACTCCTACGGATATGATTGATATTTCAGGAGAAGCCACCTGCAAAAAATCTTTGGAGCTTGATGTTTTGGAACCATGATGTCCCACCTTTAGCACATTGCATTTTAATTCATTATTATACTTCTTTATAAGATCTAGCTCAGCTTCTTTTGTCAAATCACCAGTAAATAAAAAAGTATAGTCATTAATCTTCATTTTAAGAACTAAAGAATTTGCATTTGAGTTACTATATTCCTCAATCGGCCCCAAAACGTCAATTCTTAAAGATGCCACTTGTATAAAGTCTCCACTTTTTATTCCCATACTTTTAACCTGAGTTATGGAAAGCCTTTCACTATCCTCATAAGCAGAGTAGAGAATCTGCTTAACCTTGAAATTTTGGCAAATTTCTTCTAAAGTACCACAATGATCTTTATCAAAATGAGTTAAGATAACAAAATCTAAGCTTTTTAATCCTATTGACTGTAAATAAGAATTTGTTTTTGTATAGGTATCAATCAAAACATTCCCTTGATTAAATGGAAGCTCTATTAATATAGAATCACCCTGCCCTACATCTATATAGCTAATCCTATAATAGGGATTTGTTAAACGCAAGGTTGCAATAAAAAAAAGATAAACAGGAATGGAAAATATTACGTATTTTCTCCTTTTTTTAGTTAAACAAATCAAGCTAAGTACAAAAAGAAAGTAATAAAATACCACATTAAATAAAGAAAGAGTTGGCATTGCAAATGGACAACTAAATTGACTAAAAAACAGCAAGCTCTGATCTAGCCAAAGAAAGAGATTCTCTATAACAAAATTAGGAAAAACAAGAAGTACTAAAATAATCGGCAAAATAAATTTACTAAATATAACTCCCAAGATAAACGATAATACAATTCCAGTCAGAAAGATCTGATTTGTTTGTTGAATTAAAAACGGCAGGATAGACAGCACACATAATCCACTAGAAAAAAATTTCTTTTTCCATTTTGTATGAGCAGGGCTATAATCATCCATAAACAATAAAATAAAACTAACAATGTAGCTTAAAATGAATCCTGACTGAAATGCCTTTAAAGGAAAAAGGATAACCATTCCAATATAACTAATAGAAAAAATATCTAGCTTCGTATATTGTATGGTTCCTTTTTTATTAATTTCTTGAAGTAATAAAAACAAAAAGGCTCTTAAGCTTGACATAGGGTATCCTATAAAATAAATATACATCCCTAGAATAAGCAAAGAGGTTTTTTCTCCTCTAATCCGAAATACTTTTCTTAAAAACCATAAAATACAGGAATTAAAAAAAGTTATATGAAGACCACTTATTGCCAGAAAATGAGAAAGATATAAAGAGGAATAGGCCTTAGATATGTCCTTATTCAGCTCAGAAATTCCAAAGAAAATAGCTTTTAAATAAGTATAACTTTTTTCTTTTAATCGATTTTTATAATATCTTAATATCACATATCTAATTCGTTCTATTCTGAATTTTGCTCCCTGCTTTTCATATTGAATTAGCTTGCCCTGATTTGTAATGCCCTTTGCATTATAATAGCTCTCCGTATCAAAATCACCATAAAATGATGGTTTAGATAGACTAGTTAATTTCACTTTCGCATATATAATATCTCCTGGAATCAAATCAGTCGTGGTGGTGAAAATAATAAATTTTGTTTGACCCTTTAATATAACATACTTTTCAGATACATCTATAACCTCATAAGTATCCTCATAAATACCTGTATCTTTTTTTTTCAATCTCATGTTAGCCACAAAAAAAGATGACACAGCAATAAAAATTAAAATGACTACTGGAATGATATATTTCGTTTTCTTTATTATAAACATTAAATAAAGAAAAAGCAGAATACAAAACCAAGGATTTTTTATTGTAAGGATAGTAAGTACTATCGCAAGCATAAGGAAATGAAAATCATTACAAAAAGGCTTGTCTTTGAATCTGAATTTTTGCATGTTCTGGTATACTTGTTATTCTAAAGAACGTTTCCCAAGAATCAAATTTTCCATTCTTTTGGATATAATCTAAAATTATTTTCGCTCTTTTTTCACCAATTTGAGGTAATTTTAATAAATCCTCAAAGGTAGCCAAATGAATGTTAATCTTCTCTTCTGCTATATATTGACTATAAATATCATTTGATGGAATTAGAATTGTCAAGCTCTCCGTAATCATTTCCTCAAAGGAAAAGCCAGACAAATCACTAAATTCATTAAAAGCTTGCTTTAAACGTAAAAATAAAGCTCCATAGGATATTGGACGAGTGCAGGTAACCTCCATAACTCTCACTACCTCTCCTTCTAGTTTAATTTGAATCAGCTCTAGCGTTTCATTCTGATTCACCTTTGTTTCTTTTTCAAATGAAGAAAAATATAAATAACCGCATAAACCTAAAACAACAAAAATACAACTAAAAATAATAATTCTTTCTTTTTTTCTATACAATTTCCTCTTCTCCTTTCTGTTCTTCATATAAATCATTACCAAAAACTTTCTTTTTTTAATAAAAAAATCGCAAGAATCAAAAGACTCTTGCGACCTTATCTAAAGAATTTGTTTATTTCTGATAATAGTTAAACGATTTTTATTTACAATATTCATTTTTGTTATCGGTCTGTTTCTGTTTCTACTATATATTATCTCCACATAATTATTCACTCATGAGACGCATACGCCTATGGCTATTATCAAAATTTCCTAAAGCCTATTATTCTGGCCTTGGAAAAACAAATTCATAAGATAATTTGGAGTTACAATTGGGGTCAAAATACTCTACTGTATTATAACGCCCGTCATCTATTAAATAAAAGTATGCTGTATGAGTTTTACTGAAAATCCACACACCAGTAGTATAGGTATATTGAGCATACCCTAAAAGTGCCACTGCATGATCCTCTCCAAAGGATGTACTATTTGCCACTCCCATAAATACTGCTTTACCTTCATCTAAATTATACATTATATCTGTAAAATTTGTTGTATCTCTTGAATATTGTGTTTGACGAAATTGAGTAGTGCAAGCTGTAAAAAGTGTTCTTACATATGGCGTGGTCATACCACTTACTGGAGTATAATGACAGGCTGCTGTTGCATAATATCTCGCCCAATAATATAACTTAGGCTCAGCAGACAATACAGAATCACTATTCGCTGTCCAATATGAATCAATTCCTATCCCACCATGGCCAGTACCATATGTGTCATACAAATAGATATCATCTCTTTGGATTTCCTCTCTCACATCAATAATTTCACTATCTTCTGGAAAATTTGGAAAGAAATTCGTTTTCTTCCATGCTCGCATAACATTGACCGCAGCTAGTATCGCACAAGAATGCTCTGTTTGCATCTGGTTATAACTATTTCCACCATTTGTACTTATCCATTTGCAGAAATAAGAGGTTTGCCTCATAGACAAAGGGGTATATCCTGCTCTAAAAATAGCATCATTCTTCTTAACTAGCTTATAAGATGGATAACGATCTGCAACATACTTATCAAGATTATAGATTTCTCCTTCACCTGAACCACTTTGCCCTGCATACCCATAAACAGGATTAGCATCTCGCTCATTTACTAGAGTTGTATTTTTGAAAACCATACCCGCTTGACGTTCCTGAGGTCCATATTTTTGGTACTGAGAACCATCAAAGTATAAGAATCCATCTACTGAACTATAATAAACAAAGTCCTCGTTTTTAAGATATGACAAATCTCCAGTTGTTTCCATACCATAGATTTCAAGATCAAATGTGGTAACTAAGTATCCATTTTCACCATTGAAATCTATATATACACCATATTGATTTGCATCAACCAAATATGCTGAACAATATCCTTCAATCCCAGTTGCTTCAAAACATTCATCAAATTTTTCATTATATTCAATTTTAAATTCATTCAGATGTGTTGCTAATAAATCTACTACCATTTTCTCATTTGTTGCAAATTCACTTTCACTAGCGTGAGCATTCATAGTAGCAGAACTAATACCAAACATACCTAAACTAAATAATAGAACAAATATTAACTTTTTCATACTGCTTTTTGTTTCTTCTTCACTTCCTTATATTATATATACGTAAAAACTTGTCCATTTTTTTCATTTTTTTGTAAAATTTTCCATTTTTTTCCAATTTATATAAAAAAACAGCTCAAATTGAGCTAGTTTTCCCTAAACAACCCTAGAATTCCTTCTAAAATAGTTATATCATTAGTATGAATTTTAAAATAATACTGATGGTCTTCAATAACTCTAATATAATAAATTCCTTCTTCTTCATTATATTCGTAGAAGAAACTTCTATCATTTATCATAAGAATTTTATCATATCTTAAAGTTGTTAAAGAAAAGTCAAACAAATTCGTATTTCTATTAATCAAAAAAAGATAACATTCCAATGAGTCGTATGTTGAATATTCCTCAAGCGCAATTATTTCATTATTTAAAGTGTAAGCGATGGTTTGTTTGTTATATGATTTTACTAAAGATGAAATAGGTTCCTTTTTTAATTTGCTGATTTCCACAATACTTTTTGTTTTTATAGGAGTTAAATCATTAAAGGAAACAACTTCAACCGGAAGTAAAGAAGATCCCCATATAAAATCATTTTCTATCTGATTGTTAATCCCTGTTGTGAAAATCCAAGGAGAAAAAAAACCGAAAATAAGAATTAAAGCAAATGCTGGCATCCAGTAAAATCTTTTAAATTTTTTGGTTCTAGTTTCACGAGCGACTCTTTTTTTCATTTCTGTCTGAGCAACTTCTATAACCTTGTCATCTATGACACGCCTTTTCTTACCTATTTTCATAATTTTCTCCCTCTTTACTCTAACTCTTTACGCAGTTTTGCTAAAGCATCATTATAAGTTTTATAAACTCTTGCAACATTGAAGCCAAGCATCTCTGCAATAAATTTTATCGTTTTATTTTCCCAAATTCTCAAATAAATAATCGTGTATTCTTTATCACTTAGAACTCGTAATGCCAATTGAACTTTACGAATTTCTATGCCATTAAATTCCTCACTAGGTATTCTATTTAAATCCTCATCATCAAGTATTTTATGTACCCCATCTTTAGTATTATTTCTGTTAAAATCTATTGCTGTATTTTTAACAATCTCAAACATCCAGTTAAAGCCATTAAGCTTTCTATTATATAAATGTGATTTTTTGTACAATTTTAGGTAAGCAACAGAAAGTACATCTTCTGCATAAAATTTCTCAATAAGATATTCTCTTGCAACATAATAATAATGTTGTTTGGTTAGGGTGTACAATTCGTCTAATGCATTTTCATCATTTCCTGCTATTTTTTCAATCAATTCACCAATTTTATCATTTTCCAATTTGTATTCCCCTCCTTTATTTACTTTAATTCTTGTTTTAAAAAGTGTTCCTTTATAAAATTATACCACATTTGATTTGTTTTGACAATTTACTATAAAATAAAAAATCGACTTATGCCGATTTTTATACTTGAAATAGATATTTTTTTAATAAATTTCCTTCCACATCATACAAACCAATCTGATTATCTTCCCAAAGCATATAGCTATTTTTTGATTGAGCCTTAGGTAGAGATATGCTACCTGGATTAAGATACAAGACACCATTTCTTTCTTCTATCATGGGAATATGTGTATGACCAAACAAAACCACTTCTGTAAGGATTGATGATTCATTTAAATGATGTCCGTGCTCTAAATGGCATTTCTTACCATTTAATTCAATCATTTTTGATTTATAAAATTTAAAGTCTAACACCATTTCATCTACCTCTGCATCACAATTTCCTTGAATACAAAGAATTTTATCTGAAAAAGGGTTCAATAGAGAAATCACTTGTTTTGGATCATAAGATTCTGGCAGGCTGTTTCTAGGCCCATGATATAAAACATCTCCTAGACAAATCATTTGATCACAGGAAAGATCTAAAAACTTATGCGCAATAAATTCAGCACTTTTCGCTGATCCATGTAAATCTGAGAAAATTAAATATTTCATAACCCACATACCTTATTTAAACGTTTTAATAAAACAGATAAGCTTTGAAATTCTTCATCACTTAACTCATTAAAAATAGGCAATGCAAAGGAAACTACGTTTTGATTAATTTGATCCATAATCTCTTCACCTTTTTCAGAAAAGAATACCTCAAAAACACGATTATCCTCTTTATTCTGGCGCTTAATCAAAAAGCGACGTTCAACCAAGCGTTTCACAAGAGGAGATATTGTGTTTGTTGTTTTGTTTAATCTTTTACAAATATCTGTAATTTTTGTTTCAGTTGGATGATGATAAATATCTAATAAAATAACAGCTTGAATTGGGCTAATTTTATAAGGGGAACAAAGGCTGGCTCTAACATCACTAATAAATTGTGATATAGACTTCAATGTTTCAATGGTTTCTAAAATGTCTTCATTCTTCTTCATATTTTCAAAAAAAGAGCTGTAAAAACTAGGTTTAACAGCTCTTAATTCCTTTCAATTAAGCTTCAACAATTTCAAGCTTGCAGTCAGAAACTTTGACAAGCTTTTCACCTTTAGCAATATCTAATTCCTTAACAGCCTTAGCAAGAGCATCCTTATATGTACCAACAACTGCTTGAACACCCCAAGCAATAGCTAAAGTTCTTGCGTCAGCACGGTCCTGTACAGCAAAGAAAATATCCGCAGCTGGACGATATTGAGATAAAGCCAACGCTAATTCCACAGAGCCTTCAGCAACAATTGCTGGAATCTCAAATGTAGCAGCTAGAGTTGCAGCAGCAAGGCCAATTGCATCATCCTCATCCTTTTCTTCTTTACCATATACTACATTCTGAATCATTAATTCATGATCAATATCATCTTCTGCACGATGATCAATTTTAGCCATATAGGAAACTGCCTCAAATGGATAATCACCTTGAGCAGATTCACCAGACAACATAGTTGCACCTGTACCATCTAATACAGCGTTGTGACAATCAGAAACCTCTGCACGAGTAGGTCTTGGATTTTGTTGCATTGAATCAAGCATTTGAGTAGCACAAACAACTAACTTCCCCGTAGATTGTGCTAAATAAATCATTTCCTTTTGAATTGCTGGTAAATCCCAAGCATCAACATCAACACCTAAATCACCACGAGCTACCATTACACCATCAGAAAGCTTAATGATTTCTTCCATGTTAGAAACACCCTCTTGATTTTCAATCTTAGAAATAATCTTGATATGAGTGTTTTTCTTGGCAGCTAAAATTTCACGAATTTGACGGATATCATCTGCACGACGCACGAATGAAGCTGCAATGAAATCTAAATCCTGATCACAGGCAAATTCCATATCTGCCTTATCCTTTGGAGAAATATAAGGCATATTTAAAATAACACCTGGAACATTACAATTTCTCTTGTTCTTTAGTTTGCGGTCATTTTGAGCCTCTAAAACCAATTCCTTACAAGACTCGTCCTTTTCAATAACCTTTAAGGTTAGATTTCCATCTTCAATTAAAATTCTTCCGCCAACAGAAATATCATCATATAATCCTGGATAAGAAATAGCCACCTTCTTTGCATTACCAATAAAGGAATAATCCATAGTCATACGGATAATATCACCCTTATGAAGCATAACTGGTTCATCGTTCTCTAAATATCCTGTACGGATTTCTGGTCCCTTAGTATCTAGCATCATACCAGTATTCCAGCCCTTTTCAGCGTTTAATGCTTTAACATTTTTAATACGGAATCCTTGCTCTTCATAATCACCATGAGAGAAATTCATACGCATTACATTCATTCCTGCAGTTCCAATTAATTTTTCTAAGCAATCTTTTTGCTCACTTGCAGGTCCAATTGTACAAACAACCTTTGTTTTTTTCATTTTATCTTCTCCTCTTATTTTTATAATTTGCATTTTTGCAATGATTTAAAATAAATCAATACATTATCAGAATGTTTATAGA
>JAIEEQ010000047.1 GCA_029067355.1 Anaeroplasmataceae bacterium
ATCTAATGGTTTTCTAAAATTTGAGTAATATTACTAGGGGAAGGAATAATGTAATGAAAAAGTGAGTAAATGTTTATTTTTTGTAATGTTCTTTGCTCTATTCATTATGATGTTTTCACATAATGCTTTTGCAGCAGAGATTAATCCTACTGATATAAAAAGTAAATTAGAAACGAATAGTGAAACTAAAGGTAAAAAATTTACAGTGGGGATTATGGGAAATTATTATAAAATATCTTTAAGTAATAAATCAGCTTATGTATATAGAAATGTAAAAGTTTTAAAATGTAGTAATATAGAAACCATATCTTCACTGGGAGAAAATGGACTTCAAAGAACAAAAAATATTTTAGCTAGCAATGTTGCAGGTTTTTCTGTAAATCTTCCAAGAAGATATGGCTATACTCTTTTATATGCTTTGGGGCTTGCAGATGATTCTAAAACAGGTGAAACTTTTAGAGAAACCACTGATTTATATGTCAGCTTGTATTCTTCTAATTCTGATACTATATGTTTGACAGAGGTTGTAGATTCTTCTACATATTATAGTAATATAGATAGAAGTAAAACGTATGCAACCTTATATTTGGTAGGAGACGTTATAAAAGTAAAGTTGATAGTTCAGCAATATCAGTCTTGGTGGTGGGGAGATCAATGCCTATATACTGAGGAAGTAAATGCATATGTCATTTGTAATTTACATGATTATGTAGAATATACAAGTTAAAAAAGTTTTCTGGTTAATAATTTTTATTGTAATAGATAGGGGGATTTTCTATATGCTTGAAATTAAAAATGTTTCTAAAATATACCAAACAAAGAATACTCAAGTAGAAGCTTTAAAAAATGTATCTTTGAAATTTATGAGTAATGGATTATATTTTATATTGGGAAAATCTGGCTGTGGGAAATCCACCCTATTAAATTTAATTGCAGGGTTAGATTGTGTAACAAGTGGAGAAATTTTGCTTGATGGAAATGATTTTACCAAGTTTAATTCTAATCAATTAAATCAGTATAGAAACTTTGAAGTTGGTTTTGTGTTTCAGGAGTTCAATCTTATTCCTAATTTGAATGTTAAAGAAAATATCGCTTTATCCTTAAAAATGCAAGGAAAAAAAGTGATAGAAGAAGAAATATTAGAAGTTTTAAAATTGGTTGAAATGGATGAATTTATTCATCGTAAAATAAATGAACTATCTGGTGGACAAAAACAGAGAATTGCGATTGCACGAGCAATTATCAAAAATCCTAAGATTATTATCGCAGATGAACCAACAGGAGCTTTAGATACAGAAACGTCAGAACAAATTTTTTCTTTGTTAAGAAATCTGTCCCAAAATCATTTGATAATTGTTGTATCTCATGATGAAGTATATGCTAAAAAATATGCGGATGAGTTGGTTTATTTAAAGGACGGTTGTGTAGAGAAAGAAGAAAAACTACACATAATATATAATTATGATTTGATAGATAAGCAATCGTCAAATAAAAGCTATCTGCCTTTTTTCACGGCTTTAAAAATTGGATTTTCTAATTTTAAAGTAAATATATTAAGATTATGTATTCTAATTTTTTTATCAGTCATCTCTTTTACTTGTTTAGGTGTGTCAATCATAGCTTTTCAATATAATAAAGAGGAATTTATAGTTAAAACAATTGCTGATAATGGCTATGTGGATCCGCTTGCAATTCTATCTATTTATAAAAAAAATGAGTCTACTTGGCAACAAACTACCATTTCTCCTACCTTTATTCGAAATCTTAATGAAAAGTTAGAAGGCAATTATCTTGGGGTATATCAAGGAATTGGTAGAAGTGATTCTAATTTTATAGAAGATGTTCAAATTGATTATTCTGGAACCTATGATGCATTAAGTTTATTTTCTTTGAGTGGTATAACCATTATCAATTCAGTGATTCAGGAAAGTTTAGGATATAATATATATGGATGTTATACACATCACACCCTGACTACGACTCCTAACCTGTAGATATCGGTGGAA
>JAIEEQ010000048.1 GCA_029067355.1 Anaeroplasmataceae bacterium
TAATATGACTATTAATAATCAAGGTTGCTAAATTTATAATTATAAAAATAAATCTTGTTTTGTATAAGGCTAGGAACGACTTTTTACTTGTACATACATAAAACAACAACGTAAATACAACAATACTAAAAGTTGTTAAAAGCTGAATCAGAAGGAAGAAATGGCTCAAATCAAAGCCAGAACTAAATATATATTCATAGTAATATTTATGTTCATATATTCTGCCAAAAGGACAAAATCCTAGTAAAATATATAATAGTAAGTAGGCTAATGAAAACCAAAATCCAAAGTTTCTTTTTTGATTTAAAAATCCATCTTCCCATTTTGTAACTTCCTTACTTTTGCAATATTTACTTTCTTTAGCTTCTAAAGCAATTTCTCCATTTATGATATCTTCTATCATAACATTGTAAAAACTAGATAGCTTTTCTAAAATTGTAATATCTGGGATGGCTTCCCCACGTTCCCATTTTGACACCGCCTGAAAAGTAACACCCATAGTTTCTGCTAAATCTGTTTGAGAAAGATTCTTTTCTTTTCTTAACTCTGCCAAAAGGTTTCCCATTTTTATTCTATCCATAACTCTTTCCTCCTTTGAAGCTATTATAAATTAGTTGTTCAAAAAAGTCTAGAAACCCGTATTTGAACTTTATCAACTCATAGTTGAATTCTTATTTTCTAAAATTTCAAATAATTTTTCTGCGGCTCCTCGTGGTCCATCCTGCTGACATCCAAGGATTCCCAGCTTTGTATAAAGTTCTCCAACAAAAATATGGTTTGCAAATAAATTTTTAAAATATAGATCAAGCAAAACTTTTGTTTGCTCCTGTCTTTGTACAGGTCCAAATGGATTCGCAAAGAAGGACTCTACTAATCCTACCTCTTGTGTTGTTCCTTTGGCATATCTGGCCCCACGAATAAAGGTATTCACTGCTTCTTTTTCATTTTGGAATTGCTTTAATTGATTTTCCACATCCTCATAATTATTGGCATAAAGAACCATATCAACCTTATACCCCTTCATTATCTGAGCATACGTTGCTACTGGAACAACTAACCGAGAATTTATTTTATCTGGATTCATAAAGATAGCTCTATCCATCTCACGATATGCATATCCTGAGGACATATCATCTAATCGCACAAAAGCACCAATTTCTGTCCCATAAGCATAAATCTCTCCATCTATTAATTTAAATGTTCCCATATCATCAAATACTGTTAATTGAGAAGAAATCTGATCTCCTGCATATTCACTTAAAGCCTCTAAGGATTCACTTTTACCTGCCCCACTATCTCCAATAATAACAACATTTTTTGTTTCTCCACTTTTCATTGTTATGCTAACACAAGCTCCATGCAAAGGAAGATTTCCATTATCAATCATTTTAACATTATATAAGGTCAGTAGCATCTTTTTCATATATCCAAAATAATCTACACTTCTACTGTGTGGTGCAACTCCCAAGTAGATATCCTCCTCCTTATCATGATAAAAGAAAGATTCTTCCTCTATGTCTGCCCCAAAAATATATAATAAATCTGGCTTCTGCCCTGAGCATTTATAAAGAGGAACAAATTCAAATAGGTTACATAAAGTAATCCCTTGAGCTAAAAAATCTCTATGAAAATATACGTAGGCTAAAGCACTGCCTACTTTAGCAGAATAGCAATAGTATTCATCTGCCTTAACCTTAGAAGAAAGCATTGGAAGAGGATCATCAAAAATCTCTGGATAGGTTCCTGTTCTTTTGTTTTTGGCAGAATATGTAATAAAAGGTGGACGAATCAAAACCTGCTCTAATACTGCTGATTTGGAAAGAAAAGAATACTTACTATCTTTGCCCATCCAATTATGCTTTGATATCATTAATCCAGCATTTACACCTGCTGGTAATGAACGATAAATTGAAAAGCCCTCACCTAAGACCTTATGACAAATAGAACGATATGTATTAAGAATAACATTTGTGAATTGGTTCATAACAGCTGTAAAGGAAGCAGATTCAACTCCTCCTATTCTACTTCTTGAATAGATAAAACCATATCGTTCTAGCCTACGCCAGTAATCATAAAAATTTTCTATAAGTTCATATAAAATATCATTATGATCTAAAATTCGTTTAAAATGCAGGCTTAATTTTTTTATTTCAGATAATTCAAATTCCAGCAATAATTTAAAAAGGATAATGTAATCCTTCTTTGGATTGGGTAAAATCTCTATAATATGTAAAACATCTTGTTTTTCTACTTTATAAATATGGTCTAGAAATTTCCCCCAAACATCTTTAAAGCATTGAGAATTTAAAACCTCTATCTCGTTCTTACAATACCGTTCAGAAAAATTTAAAATAACTTGTCTTTGATTTGTTATAAAGTCCATATAATCTCTTCTTTCATTTAAAATAATCCCACAGCCTTACCAGATACAATATCCATGCCTTCTGCTGCTGGTTCCTTTGGCAATCCTGGCATCGTCATTATTTCTCCACTTAATGCTACAATAAACCCTGCTCCTAATGATATCTTCAAGTCACGAATGGTAATTGTGAAATCCTTTGGTCTGCCCAATAGCTTTGGATTATCTGACAAGGAATATTGTGTTTTTGCCATACAAATAGGCAGGTTTTCCCATCCATTTCTCTTGAAGGTAGCCATTTGATTTTTTGCCGTCTGGGTAAATTCAATATGGGAAGCCCCATAAATTTCTTTACAAAGTGTTGTAATCTTTTCTTTGATTGAGGTATTAACAGAATATAAGCATTGGAATTTTCCTTTATCTGCTTGAACAATATCCAATACCTTATTTGCTAAATCTATTCCTCCTGCACCACCATCAGTAAACACTTCTGATAAGGATACAGAATGTCCGTTTTCTTCAGCCCACTTTTTTAAGACTTGAATTTCATTATCTGTATCAGAGAAAAAGCGATTAATGGCAATTACATATCCTAAATTGTATTTCTTTACATTTTCAATATGCTTCTCTAAATTCTCTATGCCAAGCTGAAGTGCAGAAATATTTTCTTTCTCTAGATCCTCTTTAGCTACACCACCATGCATTTTTAATGCACGAATTGTGGCAACCAATACAACACAGGAAGGCTTTATATTGGCCATTCGACATTTGATATCAAAAAATTTTTCCGCTCCCAAATCTGCTCCAAAGCCAGCCTCTGTAACAACATAATCTCCCAATTGCATTGCCATTTTTGTTGCCAAAACCGAATTACAGCCATGAGCAATATTAGCAAAAGGACCGCCATGTACTAAAGCAGGCGTATGCTCTAGTGTTTGGACTAAATTTGGCATTAACGCATCTCTCATAATTAAGCTTATAGCACCTGTTGCCTTTATATCTGCAACTGTTACAGGCTTTTTATCATAAGTATATGCTATAACCATACGACTTATTCTATTTTTAAAATCCTCTATTGAATCAGCTAAGCATAGAACCGCCATAACCTCAGAAGCTACTGTGATATCAAAATGATCTTCTCTTGGAATCCCATGTGCACTTCCTCCTAATCCAATAATCACATTTCTTAATGCTCTATCATTTAAATCTAAACAACGATGTATAATAATACGAGTTGGATCAATTCCTAAAGAATTTCCTTGCTTTATATGGTTATCTAGCATTGCACAAATAGCATTATTTGCTGTTGTAATTGCATGAAAATCTCCAGTAAAATGCAAATTAATATCCTCCATAGGCATAACCTGAGCATAACCTCCACCTGCAGCTCCACCTTTAATTCCCATTACAGGTCCAAAGCTTGGTTCTCTTAATGCTACTACAACTTTTTTATTCAAACGATTTAACGCATCAGCTAATCCGATTGTAGTCGTAGACTTTCCTTCTCCAGCAGGAGTAGGATTTATCGCCGTTACTAAAATAACTTTTCCCTTTGAGTTATTATTTACTGCATCTAAATGAATTTTAGCCTTATACTTTCCATAAACATCAATATCTTCTTCAGTAAGATTTAACTTAAAGGCTATATCCTTAATTGGCAACATAGTTGCTTGTTGTGCAATCTCTAGGTCTGTAAGCATATTCTCAAATCCTTTCAAAAATAATCTAGTACTATCATATCATAAAATCAAAATAAAGAAAAGAAAAAAGCACGAAAAATCATTTTAGAAATTCCATCAAAAAATACCATAATCATTTAGAATTAAAGTCATAAAATAATAAAAGCTTTAAGAACTTAAAAAATAAAAATAGCCATTCTTTATGCTTATTTAAATTCTTCTCTATCTAAAAAGAACCAATGCAAACCACTTTAAAAACTTAAAAAATTATCCTTTTCACCAAAACAAAAAACCCAAAGAAAATTCTCTTTAGGCTTAAAAATATTAATATATTTATAAATTAATATGCCCAAGCAGCACCAACAAGAATAACTAAAATAAATAGTACTAAAATAAATGCAAATCCGCCACCGCAAGGTGTATTACAATTATTTGTTGTTGTCGTATTGGTATTATTACAACAAGTGTTTGCCATGATATCACCCCTAATATAATATATGAAGAAATAGATAAGGATTGATTAGACAATACAAGAAAAAAGCAGAATTTTCAACTCTGCTGTTCCTTAATTATTTCAATACTATGGCAATTGTCACAATCTTTTTTTCAGAAGGGCGATAAACTTCAAGAGTAATCGTATCCTCCTTTAATTTTAGATTCATAATACTAGATAAGTCCTCTGTTGCCTCAATAACAGAATTATCCGCTTTTAAAATAAAATCTCCTACTTTTATTCCAGCTCTTGCTGCAACATCATTTCCTGCATCAACTACTACTAATGCTTGGTCTAAAGTATTTGGCATACTATCAAGATAGGCAATAGCATCAGAGGAAGGAATATAGCGATTTACTGGTAAAACTGTAATTCCAAGAAGTGGGCGTTCAATTTCTCCTTTGTATCTTTCAATATCCTGAATACACTTTTTCACAGTATCTATGTGAATTGCAAAGCCTAGTCCCTCGACTGGAATATCTACGATTACACCATTTTCTTCACTTTGAGTGTAGACCTCTTTTTGGGTATTAATTCCAATTAATCTTCCTGATGCATTGAAAAGTCCTCCGCCTGAATTTCCAGGATTAATTTCTGCGTTTGTTTGTATTTGTGTTTTTGAAATTCTTGAAACCACTCCAGTAGTTAAGGTGTTGTAGTTTTCTAGCCCTAAAGGACATCCAATGGCTAATACCGTTTGTCCAACTGTAATAATCTCATCATCATAATTGAAAATATCATTTACATATACATCATTACCACCAAACAAATCTAGAGAAAAGGTAATTACTGCAATATCATTTTTAGCATCACTACCAACTAGCTTAGCTTTAATATATCTAGAACCACCACGATATACACGAATGGAGGTCATCCCTTCTATAACATGATGATTGGTAACAACATAATAAAGTCCATTTTCCTCTTTATAAACTACTCCTGAGCCAACAGAACCCTTACTTCCAGAAGTTGCATAAATACCTACACAGCCAGTAGAAATTTTTTTATAAATTTCTGTTACATCATTTTGGATTTCAACAATTTCTTTTTCTATTTTTGTTGGATCCTTCTCTTGGTTAAAAGAGCATCCAACCATAAAGCATAAGCATAAGACGCAGAAAACAATTCCCAACCATTTCTTCATTCTATTCATATTCTATCCTCCAATTTAAAAAGCTTTTTCGCATTTTCATCTGTTTTTCTTTCAATCTCTTCCATTGATACTCCTCTTAGGGAAGCAATCTCTGAAACTACATATCTTACATAGCTAGACTCATTTCTTTGCCCTCTATAAGGTGATGGTGCCAAATAGGGACAATCTGTTTCCACAAGCAACCAATTAATATCTATCCATTCTGCAATTCTTTTGCTCTCTTTAGCATTTTTAAAGGTTACTGGGCCTCCTAAGGAAATGAAATACCCTAGTTTTATAAACTCCTGTGCCATCTCTAAAGATCCACTATAACAATGCATCACTCCATAGGCCCTTCCAGCATATTCCATTAATATCTCATATGTATCCTGTGTAGCATCACGCATATGAATGATGAGAGGAAGCTGAAGCTGTATGGAAAGCTCAATTTGTCCTCGAAATAACTTCTTTTGCTCCTCCTTATTCTCTTTACCATAATGATAATCTAAACCGCATTCCCCTATCGCATATACTTTATGCTCTTGAATAAAGCTTCGGAGCTTGTCCAAATCAGCATCAAAGCTTTTACTTGCTTCACTTGGATGCAATCCAGCAGTAGGATAAAATAAAGAATATTTCTTGGCATAATCTTGAGCAAGTTGGTTTGTTTGATGAGAGAATCCAACCAATATAACCTCATTTATATGATTTGATTGACACCGTTTTATACAATCTTGGATGTCTAAATTAAATGCTTCATCAAACAGATGAGAATGTGTATCTATCATTCCTCTACCTTTTTCCTTCTACCTTTTTTTAAATTTAATAAAAATCCTATAAAAAATATCATGGTAAGCAATCCTATGGAATCAATTAAAACATCTTTTACGGCAGGTGCTCTACCACTGATAAAATACTGGTGAAATTCATCACTAATTGCATATAAAATACCAAATATGCTGACAATAGGAAATATAATCTTTTCATTAGACGTAAAAGCATAGACTGCCGTAAACAAAAAGAACCCTAACACTGCATATTCACTATAATGTCCTAGTTTCCGAATTACATATCCTGCATCCTTTAAAATACTAGCCTGCTCAGATTTTGTCAAATCTGAAAAATTTGGGACAAACAGGTTTACAACCCATCGTGTAACACTTCCACTCATATTTGAAGAGGCAGTTCCATTTTGATGAGAAAAATAAAATATTACTCCCATCCAAATAACAGCTATGATTATAAAAATACCTCGTTTAAAATTCTTTTTCATCATAACCCTCATTTCTATTATATCATAAAAAGAATATAAAGTATCAATTATCTTTTTATATATATGCAATTTTAAAGTATTTCATACGTCATTTATTATACCTTATATAAACAAAAAGGGCAATGCTTTAAAACATTACCCTACTTATTTTGTTTCTATTGATTATTCAATAATGTCTACTACTGAACCAGCACCAACAGTATGTCCACCCTCACGGATAGAGAACTTAGTACCTTGCTCCATAGCAATTGGGTGAATTAATTCAACAGTCATAGTTGTGTTATCACCAGGCATAACCATTTCAGTACCAGCTGCTAAAGTAATGATACCAGTAACATCTGTTGTACGGAAATAGAATTGTGGACGATAATTAGAGAAGAATGGAGTATGACGACCACCCTCGTCCTTTGATAATACATAAACCTGAGCAGTAAACTTCTTATGTGGAGTAACTGATTTTGGTTTAGCTAATACTTGACCACGTTGAACTTGATCACGGTTAATACCACGAAGTAATACACCAATATTATCTCCAGCCTCAGCATAGTCTAATAATTTACGGAACATTTCAACACCAGTAACAACTGAAGTTTGAGTTTCTCTAATACCAATGATTTCAACTGAATCACTTACACGAACTTGTCCACGCTCAACACGTCCTGTAACAACTGTACCACGACCTGTAATTGTGAATACATCCTCAATAGGCATTAAGAATGGCTTATCAGTATCACGAACTGGAGTTGGAATATAGTCATCAACAGTAGCCATTAATTCTTCAATCTTGCTAGTCCAAGCAGCATCTCCTTCTAAAGCCTTTAAAGCAGATCCGCGGATAACAGGAATGTCATCACCTGGGAAGTCATACTCGCTTAATAATTCACGAGTTTCCATTTCAACTAAGTCGATTAATTCTTCATCATCAACCATATCACACTTATTTAAGAATACAACTAATCTAGGTACACCTACCTGACGAGCAAGTAAGATATGCTCACGAGTTTGAGCCATAGGTCCGTCAGTTGCAGCGATAACTAAGATACCACCATCCATCTGAGCAGCACCAGTGATCATGTTCTTTACATAGTCAGCATGTCCTGGACAGTCAACGTGTGCATAGTGACGATTTTCAGTTTCATATTCAACGTGTGCAGTATTAATTGTAATACCACGCTCTTTCTCTTCTGGAGCAGCGTCGATCTGTGCATAATCTTTTGCTTGCGCTAAACCCTTCTTAGAAAGAATAGTAGTAATAGCTGCAGTTAAAGTAGTTTTACCATGGTCTACGTGTCCAATTGTACCAATGTTAACATGTGGTTTGGTACGTACAAATTTTTCCTTTGCCATTTTAAATGGTCCTCCTAATTTTTATTTTTTAATTTTTTTCTTATTTTACCAATATATATTTTACCCTAATTGGCAAGGGTTTGCAAGTAGAATGTTAAAAATTACGCTCTACTCTTAATAATCTCTTCTTGAATACTTCTTGGAACAGCTTCATAATGATGTGTTTGCATAATGAAGTTACCACGTCCCTGTGAATTTGAACGAAGAGCTGTTGCATAACCAAACATTTCAGCAAGTGGAACATAAGCACGAATTTTCATACCATTTCCACGTTTTTCTTGAGAATCTAAGCGTCCACGACGACTTGTAAGATCTCCAATAACGTTACCTACATATTCTTCTGGAACAGTAACATCTACTTCCATGATTGGTTCAAGTAATACAGGTTTACATTTTTCCTTTGTAACCTTTAAAGCCATTGATGCAGCAATCTTGAATGCCATTTCTGATGAGTCAACCTCATGATATGATCCATCAAATAGGGTTGCCTTAACATCAATCATAGGATATCCAGCTAAAACACCATTTGGAAGTGCTTCTTGTAATCCTTTATCAACAACTGGTATATATTCTCTTGGAACTGTACCACCAACAACTTTATCAACGAACTCATATCCCTTATCTGGATTTGGTTCAAATTTAATCCAAACATGTCCATATTGTCCACGACCACCAGACTGACGAATGAATTTACCTTCACAATCAGCTGCCTGTGTGATTGTTTCACGATAAGAAACCTGTGGAGCACCAACATTTGCAACAACGTTGAATTCTCTTTTCATACGATCAACAATAATGTCTAAGTGAAGTTCACCCATACCAGCAATAATTGTTTGTCCCGTTTCAGAATCTGTATATGTTCTGAAGGTTGGATCTTCTTCTGCAAGCTTAGTTAAAGCATTGGACATCTTTTCTTGATCTGCTTTGGTTTTAGGCTCAACAGCTACGTTGATAACTGGTTCTGGGAATACCATCTTTTCAAGGATAACTTCATACTTCTCATCACAAAGAGTATCACCAGTAGTTGTATTCTTAAAGCCTACTGCAGCAGCAATATCTCCAGCATAAACCTCTTTGATTTCCTCTCTGTGGTTTGCATGCATTTGAACAATACGTCCTAAACGCTCTTTCGTATCCTTAGTTGTATTTCTAATATATGAACCAGAGGAGATATGACCCTGATACACACGGAAATAAGTTAATCTTCCTACAAATGGGTCAGCAACCACCTTAAATGCTAAGGCAGCAAATGGAGCATCATCAGTAGGATGAATATCTATCTCATCTCCATTATGATCTGTTCCTTTTGTTGCAGCAATATCCGTAGGAGCTGGCAAATAATCCAAAACACCATCAAGCATTTTCTTTACACCCATATTCTTAAATGCAGATCCACAGAATACTGGGAAAAATTGTACTTCAAGTGTTGCTTTACGGATTACAGACTTTAATAATTCAGTAGGAATTTCTTCTCCTTCAAGATAAAGCATAGCTAAATCATCATCAAACTGAGATAAAGTATCAATCAATAATTCTCTTTTCTCGTTGGCAACATCCACTAAATCAGCTGGAATTTCAGCCTCTTTGTAGTTCTCATCTTGACCACCATCATAAAGGTAAGCCTTCATTTCAATCAAGTCGATTTGACCCTTGAACTGATCCTCAGCACCAATTGGCCATTGTACTGCAGCAGCAACTGCACCCAAGCGATCATGAATTGTATTAACAGAATACTCAAAATCAGCACCAATCTTATCCATTTTGTTTACAAATACGATACGTGGTACATTATAATCTGTTGCCTGACGCCATACAGTTTCTGTTTGGGGCTCAACACCAGCCTGTCCGTCTAAAACAGTAACAGCTCCATCTAAAACACGAAGAGAACGAGAAACTTCAACAGTGAAATCAACATGTCCTGGAGTGTCAATAATATTCACTCTATAATTTTTCCAGATTGCCGTAGTTGCAGCAGATGTGATTGTTATACCACGCTCCTGCTCCTGAGCCATCCAGTCCATTGTAGAAGCTCCATCATGGGTTTCACCAATCTTATGGATTTTCTTTGTGTGGAACAAGATACGTTCCGTAGTAGTCGTTTTACCAGCATCAATGTGAGCCATGATACCAATATTACGAGTTTTTTCTAATGTAAATTCTCTAGGCATAAATTCAAATCTCTCCTAATATAAAATTACCAACGATAATGTGCAAAGGCTCTATTAGCTTCTGCCATCTTATGTGTATCTTCACGCTTCTTACAAGCACCACCAACACCATTAGCAGCATCCATAATTTCCTTTGCCAATTTTTCTTCCATAGTCTTATCGTTACGAAGACGAGCATATTTGATTAACCATCTTAATCCTAAAGTTTGTTTTCTTTCAGGTCTAACTTCAACAGGTACTTGATAGTTTTGTCCACCAATACGACGACTCTTAACTTCTAAAACTGGCATAATGTTTTCAAGTGCCTTTGTGAATACATCTAATGGATCTTGTCCAGTAGCTTCTTTAACACGGTCAAAAGCACCATATAAAATTGTTTGTGCGGTTCCCTTTTTACCATCTAACATAATTGTATTAATAGTTCTAGTAACTACCTTAGAATTATATATAGGATCTGGAAGCACATCTCTTTTTGCAATATGTCCCTTACGAGGCATGAGCGATTCCTCCTTTAAATTTTATTTTATTATTTTTGTTTTGGGCGCTTTGCACCATATTTAGAACGACTTTGCATTCTATTAGCAACTCCAGTAGTATCTAGGGCACCACGTATAATATGATAACGTACACCTGGTAAATCCTTAACACGTCCACCACGGATTAATACAGTACTATGCTCCTGTAAGCTATGTCCAATACCAGGAATATAAGCTGTTACTTCAATTCCATTCGTTAAACGAACTCTGGCATACTTACGTAAAGCTGAGTTAGGCTTCTTAGGTGTCATAGTTGTAACACGGGTACAAACACCACGCTTTTGAGGTGATGGAAGTTTTGTATATTTCTTCTCTAAGCTATTAAATCCAATACCTAAGCTTGGAGATTTAGACTTAGAAACCTTATCTGTTCTTCCGTTACGTACTAATTGTTCAATAGTTGGCATATTGAAAGCTCCTTTCTATCCTTTTCAAGGATATATCAATTTATACCTGTTCATATTTTTTTGAAGAACATGAACACAGCATTTTAATTATATCAAAAAATAAGAATAAGTCAATGAATTTTTTGTTTTTTTTATTTCTGTTATGAAACACCAGACTTTGTGTATGTAAAATATATCGAAATTTCAATTTATTTTTATAAAAACAACATTTTAAACGAGAGCAGAAAACAACGAGAAAACACTAGACTTTGTG
>JAIEEQ010000049.1 GCA_029067355.1 Anaeroplasmataceae bacterium
CAATAATATTGAAGCAATTTCTTTTAACACATTAGATTCTGCCTTAAAAAAAGATATTTTATGTCTTTGGCTTGAACAGAATCAAGTGGAAAGAAATTATGCTACAATTGTAAAATGTATGCAATTATTAAAGCAGAATAAAAATTGCACTTACCCTTTAAAAGGAGATTTCTTCTTTCAGCTTGAATATGGAATTGCTACAATCCAAAGAAAGAATTTGACTTCTTCTTATGAAAAAGAATTGGATATAAAGGATACAATAAAAATCTTGAATCATTATAAGTTTTATTTTTCAAAAAAATTACCACAAAATAATGAAAAGTATTTAAAATTATGTTATAATGATTTAAAGTTGCCATTTTTGATTCGTACTCGAAAAGATGGTGATTTTATAAATATGGGATATGGAAGCAAAAAGGTTGCCCGTATCCTGATTGATGAAAAAATACCCACAGGAATAAGAAATCAAATTCCTTTGGTATTTGACCATTCTGGAAATCTACTATGGATTTATGGAATCGCCAAAAGCAAATCCGTAGTAGATCAAAAGGAAAAGGGAGATATTTATTTAGTTTGTGAGGAAGCTCAATATGAAAAATGATATAAAAAAGGTCAGTGTATCTACACAACAAATTGAAGAAATGCTTGCTAGACTAGGTAACGAAATTACAAAGGACTATGCTGGACTAGAACCACTATTTATTGGCTTATTGAAGGGGTGTAATCCATTTATGGTTGATCTACTCAAGCATATAGATTTGTATTGTACTGTTGGCTATATGGATGTTTCTTCTTATGCAGGTATGAAATCCACGGGGAATGTCCGTATCAATCATGACCTAGATATGAATGTAGAGGGTAAGGATATTATTGTCATAGATGATATTCTAGATACTGGTAGAACGCTAAATGCGGTGGTACAGTTATTAAAGGCTAGAGGGGCAAAGAGTGTCAAGCTTTGTGTTCTTCTGGATAAGCCTGAGGGCAGAGTAGCACCAATTGAAGCAGATTACATAGGAGGTCTTGTTCCTAACGAGTTTGTCGTTGGATATGGATTAGACTATAACGAGAAATACAGGAATTTACCTTATATTGGAGTGTTAAAGGAAGAGGTTTATTCCAAGTAGGAGGAATTATGCAAGATAACAACAATAATCAAAAACAAAAACAAGGACCATCAAGAAGATTTGATTGGAAATTTCCACTAATTGTCATTATTGCAATTGTAGGTATCTTTTTATTCATAAGATACTTAATGCAACCTAATCCAAAGGTTTTAAGCTTTTCTGAGTTGGCGGTTGCTATTGTAGATAAGGAAAATCCAGTAAACACCTCTACGGTAACAGCTCAGCCTGCAAGTGGAACAAATAATGAGTCTATTTATGTAATTTCAGGAAATCTTAAAAATGGTGAAAGCTTCATCTGCTATGTTAATGCAAATACTGAATATACAACCTTAACAATGGGTGGAGATATTACTATTGTCAAAGAAGATGGAACGAAGGATGTCATAACCATTCCATCTACACCAATTAGACTTACTAAGCTAGAAACAAATATTTTCTTATCTTTAATCATCAGCTTACTTCCTTATGTCATTATGATTGGATTCTTTATCTTCTTATTTAGAAGCCAGGGTAATGGAAAAGCCTTTGATTTTGGAAAATCAACTGCTCGTTTATCTAGAGGAAAAAGTGTAACCTTTGAGGATGTAGCCGGCTGTGATGAAGAAAAGGAAGAGCTTGTTGAAATTATTGATTTTCTTAAAAATCCAAGAAAGTATTCTGAAATAGGAGCCAGAATTCCTAAGGGCGTTCTATTGGTCGGCCCTCCTGGAACAGGTAAAACCTTACTTGCTAAGGCAGTTGCTGGTGAGGCTAACGTTCCTTTCTTCTCTATTTCTGGATCTGATTTCGTAGAAATGTTTGTTGGAGTTGGTGCTTCTCGTGTACGTGATATGTTTAAAACAGCAAAAGAGCATGCACCTTGTATTATCTTTATTGATGAAATTGATGCCGTAGGTCGTCAGCGTGGAGCTGGTATGGGTGGAGGACACGACGAGCGTGAACAAACCCTAAACCAGTTATTGGTTGAAATGGATGGTTTTACTGGAAATCTTGGAATCATAATTATGGCCGCAACAAACCGTCCAGATGTATTAGACCCTGCACTTCTTCGTCCAGGTCGATTTGATCGTCAAATCACAATTAGTAATCCAGATGTTACTGGACGTACAGCAATTCTTAAGGTTCATGCAAGAAATAAACATTTAGATTCTTCTATTAAACTAGACGAGATTGCTCAAAGAACTCCTGGATTTAGTGGTGCAGATATTGAGAATTTATTAAATGAGGCCGCTTTACTAGCTGCTCGTAATAATCGTAAGGTTATTGTTACTACTGATATTGATGAAGCTATTGACCGAGTGATTATGGGTCCCGCAAAGCGTTCTAAGAAATACACAGAAAAGGAACGAAAGCTTGTTGCATTCCATGAGGCTGGGCATGCAGTCATTGGCTTACGTTTAGAAAATGCTTCTGTTGTGCAGAAGGTTACTATTATTCCTCGTGGTCAAGCAGGTGGATATAATCTTATGATGCCAAAGGAAGAAACCTATACCCGTTCTAAAACAGAGATTTTAGAAAGTATTATTGGATTTTTAGGTGGTAGAGTTGCTGAAGAGCTTATCTTCTCTGACGTAACAACTGGTGCCCATAATGATTTCCAGCAAGCCACACGTCTAGCACGTGCTATGGTTACAGAATATGGTATGTCTTCTTTAGGTCCTGTTCAATATGAACAGCCTTCAGGAAATGTCTTCTTAGGTAGAGATTACCTAAAGGAAAAGAACTTCTCAGATCAAGTTGCCTTAGAAATTGATAAAGAGGTTAGAAGAATTATTGAGGAATGCTATGCAAAAGCAAAACAAGTTATTTCTGATAATATAGATTTATTAAACACTATTGCAGACTATCTATTAAAGGTTGAAACCTTAACCAAATCAGATATTGATGAAATTGAAGCTACTGGTCATTTAAAGCGTTATGATGATTATATCGCTGCAAAAGAGGCTGAAGAAAAAGCTTCTTCTCCTACTGAGGAAAGTCAGAATGATTCTTCTGCTACTGAAAATGAGGCTACATCTGAAGCATTAGAAGACACTCCTATCAACCATGAGAATTGATAAGTTTTTAAAAGTATCTCGTTTAATAAAACGAAGAACTTTGGCTAAAGAGGTCGCTCAAAACGAACGAATACTAGTCAATGGAAAACCTGCCAAGCCATCCAAAGAAATTAAAATTGGTGATGAGATTACCATAGAATTTGGAAACAAAAATGTTATAGTAAGAGTGTTATCTCTTGAAGCATCTACCAAGAAAGCTGATGCAGTTAACCTATATGAGCTAGTTCGTGAAGAAACAAAATAAAATAATAAAATGGTTACTTACATTTAAAGTTAGTAACCATTTTATTTTGATTCATAAATAACCTCCTCAATACTAAAATATCCTACTATGATTTTAATGAAAAGGGGAGGTTACTTTATTGTCTTATTTTTTTGAGCAGGATTGAAAATAACTTCTCCAGAAGAAGAATATTTAGTTCCATGACAAGGACATTCATAGCATTCTTCTTCTCTGTTATAAAATAATGCACATCCTAAATGAGTGCATCTTTTTTTAGGCTTAAGTAAATTTATACAAGCAGTTAAAAAATTTTGTGCGATTCCTAAGATTGGACTATATCTATAAGGATCAAATAAGGAAGCATACGGATTAAACCTGTTTTCAATAGAATCCTTAAGAACCAGTGCTGCAATCATTGATCCTGTCATTCCCCACAAATTAAAACCTGTTGCTACATAGATATTGTTATGCTTGAAATACTTCCCAATATAAGGAATCCCATCAATAGAAACACAGTCTTGATTGACCCATTGATAGGACACATTATGTTCTGGATAGTTCTTTTGTATATATTGTATTAAAGGAGAAAATCCATTTTTCTTCTTTCCTGTTTTTTGATCGTTTCCTCCAATAATAAGCTTATCTTCATAAGTTCTAAAATATAACTCATTATCTTTAGACCCAATTGCATTATACTTGAAATCAGGATTTATAGTTTCAACAACCGCAACATAGGATTTCTTTTGACTTAGCTTTAAAGGATAAGCACCTTTCAATCGTAAAAACGGATATCCAGTAGCCACAATAATATGCTGTGCATGAATCGTGTTAGATTCTGTATAGGCTGTTTGATTTTTTATTTTTACAATTTTTGTGTTCTCGAAAATTTGAAATGACGGAACAAGTTGAGAAATCAGTTGAATTGGATTCATTTGAGCTTGATTAGGAAAACATATGGAATCCTTTATAATCGCTGAAGAATACCCAAGTGAGTCTATCGCCTTTTTTTCTTGAGTCATTTTTTTTAAATCTTCTTTAAAATATTTATATGAATTTACTCGTTCAAAATTAAAGTTAAATTGCAAAGAAAGCTTTTCATATTCTTCAATAGCATCCAAATTTGCTTCTAAATATTGCTTAGCAGCAGCTTTTCCCATAGTTCGGATAATATCCTTATAATAAATATCTTGTAATGCCGTTATTACAGCTGTTGTCTTACCTGTTCTAGAAGAAGCAATTCTATTTCCTTCAACTAATACAACTCTATGATTCTCAGATAAATAATACGCACATAGGATTCCACAAATACCACCACCTATAACTAAAATTTCTGTTTCAATATCCTCATTTAATGTTTGATAAAAAGGAAGCTTATCTTGATTCCAAATTGTATTTTGCATAATTTCACCATTAATAGTGTTTAAAATAACGTTTAGAACTATACTTTAAAAAACAAAAAAGATACTTCTCTTTTAAGGAAAAGCATCTTATAAAGCTTCAAAAAATAATCAAAAGACCTTTATTTTCTAATATTAACAAATTCTAAGCTGAGTTTCACTATCAAAAAGATGACAATGCTCCATTGTAAAGGTAAGCTGAACCTTAGCTCCATCTTCAATAAACACTCTAGAATTTATAATTGAAATCATAGGAGTATCTTCAACCTTAAAGTGAAGATTTGCCTCATGCCCCATCATTTCTAACAAATCAACATCTACTTCAATCGTTGAATCCTTGACCTTGCCATTCTCATAAAGAATATCTTCTGGACGAATGCCTAATAAAACATCCTTTCCATAAAGAGATTGTTCCTCTATAACCTTTACATGCTTTTTATGTAAAGGCAAGGTGATTGTTTGATTTGAAGAAACAAATTTACCCTCTTCGTTAATTTTACCTGGCAAGAAATTCATTGAAGGTGTACCAATAAAACTACCAACAAAAACATTTGCAGGAGAATTATAGATTTCCTTTGGTGTACCAATTTGCTGAATGTATCCATCCTTCATAACGACAATACGAGATGCCATTGTCATAGCTTCTATTTGGTCATGGGTTACATAAAGAGAAGTTGCACCAATATTTTTATGTATTTTTGCAATTTCTGTACGCATTTGTACTCTTAGCTTGGCATCTAGATTTGAAAGTGGTTCATCAAATAAGAAAACCTTTGCATCTCTTACAATTGCTCTACCTAAAGCTACTCTTTGTCTTTGTCCTCCTGATAAAGCCTTAGGCTTTCTATCTAAAAAGGCTTCAAGCCCTAAGGTTGCAGCAACCTCAGTAATTCTCTTCTTGATTTCAGGCTTAGGTATTTTTCTAAGCTTTAATCCAAATGCCATATTATCAAATACTGTCATATGTGGATATAATGCATAGGATTGGAATACCATCGCAATACTTCTGTTTTTTGCAGGAATATCATTCATAATTTCCCCATCAATAAGAAGCTCACCACTTGTTATTTCCTCAAGTCCCGCAACCATACGTAATGTGGTGGATTTTCCACATCCAGATGGTCCAACTAATACTATAAAATCCTTATCTTCAATCTCTAAATTAAAATCAAATACTGCCTGTACTCCATTTGGATAAATTTTATTGATATTTCTTAAACTAACATTTGCCATTTTTTTCTACCTCATGTTTCTTTTTTATTAAATAAGCACAAGCTCCATATATGCCTGCATTATTTTTAAGTCCTGCTAATTTCAAATTTATATTTTTAGCTTGCTGAATACAAGTCTTTTGATAATTTTCTTTTATTTTCTGTAACAAAAAGCTACCTGCATTACTTAATCCTCCACCAATAATAAAGGCATCTGGATTAAGGAGTACTGCGATAGAGGATAACGCTCTTCCCAATGCTAAGCATGCCTCATCTACAACATGAATAGCTAAAGGATCTTCTTTTTTCGCTGCATCTATGACTTCCTTTGCAGTCAAGGAATTATGGAACACAAGAGAGCTTGGAAGTTTATCCTTATAATAGAACGCTAGCCGAACAATTCCCGTTGCTGAAGCAATCGTTTCTAGACAGCCAACATTTCCACAGCCACATTTGAATTTGTATTTGTCATCAATAAACATATGTCCTATTTCTCCACAAATTCCTTCAGTACCCTCTAAAATTTCATGATTTAAAATGATTCCTCCACCAACACCAGTTCCTAATGTGACAAAAACAACCGTAGAAGGCTTTTCCTTTAAATAAGAGGCTTCTCCAAAAGCGGCAATATTGGCATCATTAAAAACATAAACATTTGCCTCATAGCCTAAGGCTCTTCTAAATTCTTTTTTTATGTCCGTTTGAACCCAGCCAAGATTGACACAGCTTAGAGCAATTCCATCCTTTACAATCCCTGGAATTCCTAACCCATAGCCATAAATTTCATCAAAAGAAATCTCATTTTTAGATAAATAGGTCTTAATGCTTTGAGTAAGTTCCTCTAAAAGATATTGAGGATGTGTAGGAATTTGCCATTGCTCTATCAAGCTTCCATCTTCTTCAAAAAAGCCTATTTTTATAGATGTTCCACCTATATCTATTCCAAATAGTTTCATCCTCACCCTCCTATAAATTAGAATATATGATTTCTCCTCGACAAATCGTCATATAAACCTTCATATTCTTATCAACCACAACAAAATCAGCATCCTTATCTACTTTGATACTTCCCTTACGATCTTCAACGTGTAAGCATTTTGCAGGATTTATTGTTGCCATGTCAACTGCCTCCGTAAGAGTGCAGTCCGTTGCCTTCATAAAATTGTAAACTGCTTCATTCATTTTTAATGTAGAACCAGCAAGAGTACCGTCCTTCAGTCTTGCCTCTGCTCTTTTTACATATACAGTTTGACCTCCAAGCTGATACATTCCGTCAGGCATCCATTTTGCCTCCATAGCATCTGTAACTAGAGAAATTCCTTTTGACCCTTTAATTTTATAAAGAAGTCTTACCACTGGAGTAGTAACATGAATCAAATCACAAATCAATTCACAATTCAGTTCATCAAAAGCTAAACCAGCTCCTACTGTTCCAGCTTCTCGGTGATGAAGACCACGCATCGCATTGAACATATGAGATATTGAAGTGGCTCCCATAGAAATAGCTTCTTTAGCCTGCTCGTAGGAACAGTCTGTATGACCTAAGGAAATGGTTATTCCACTTTCCTTTAAAGCTTTTGTAAGCTCTAATCCACTTTCCTCATAAGCAATAGTTACCTGCTTGATATTCCCTAAGGCCTTATCATTAAAATACTGAAATGCTTTAGCATCACAAGGAATAATGTGAGCAAGCGGCTGTGCCCCTGCATGCTTTGGACTGATAAAGGGCCCCTCTAAATGAATACCTAAAATTTCAACTCCCTTAGGATTTTCTTTTATATAGCTCGCAATATTCTCTAGGCTTTCAGAAATTTTTTCTTTACTTTGAGTCATAGTTGTAGCAAGCAGACTTGTTGTTCCTTCCTTGACTACCGCAGATAAAATATTTTCTATATCCTTTCTGGTTGGATTCATAAAGTCTGAGGAATTTGCCCCATGGGTATGCTTATCCACAAATCCTGGAAGAACAATCAAATCATCCTTTAACTCTAACAATTCCTCATTGCTAAGATGCTCATTAATTTCTGAAATTTTAGTATCTTTTATCTTTAATGAGGTTTTTACAATTCCTCTATCAGCTACATAAATATTTGAATTTTTAAAGCCTAAGCATTTCATTTTAACAGTTCACCAAGCTCAAAGCTTCCTCATCTGTTACTACGACAACATCCTTATGCAAATGCAATGCGCTTGCTGGAAAATCTGTTGTAACCTCATTGGATAATAGTCGTTTCATTGCCTCTGCCTTATTTTTTCCTGTCGCAATTAAAATAATCTTTTTTGCCTTCATTATTTCTGCAATTCCCATAGTGATTGCCTTGGTTGGTACCTCATCTAAGGAATTAAAGAATCTTTTATTGTCTTCTCTAGTTTTCTCTGTTAGATTTACAATAAAGGTTTTTTGATCAAAAGGAGTTTTAGGCTCATTAAAGCCAATATGCCCGTTTGCTCCTATCCCCAAAAGCTGAATATCCACTACAATCTGATCTAATTGCTTTGAATATTGTTTACAGGATTCCTCTAATTGATCTGGGTCTGCGTAAGGAATATGGACATTTTCCTTTTTAATATCAATATGATCAAATAAATTCTCATTCATAAAATAATAATAGCTTTGAGGAGATTCTCTATTTAATCCAACATATTCATCTAAATTATAGGTCTTTACCTTTTCAAAGGTAATTTCATTATTTTTGTAATCTTGTATTAAATTTTGATAAATTCCAATAGGAGAAGAGCCTGTTGCCAGACCCAAAACTAGTTCAGGCTTTGCAGAAATTGCCTCTGATATGATTTTCCCAGCGGTTCTGCTTGCTTCTTCATAATTTTTACAACGAATAACTTTCATTCCTATACCCCTTCTATAAAATTAATTTCAACATCTGTTTTGAAGGCATCCTTAGCATTTAGTCTAAGAATTCCCTTTTTTTGTGTGAATTGATGATTTGTCATTGCCTCATCAGGCAAACCATGCCAAGGCTCTATACATAAAAATTTAGGATTCTCTGGCTGGCTTTGCCAAAACGCCAAATATGGCATATTATGTTTAATTTTTAAGCTATTTGTTTGAGCTTTAATATCCACTTCATTAATTCCCTGGTAGCATAGGGTCTTTTTTTTCTTCAATTCCTCAGAAAGACGGACTAAGGTCATAGAAGAGTCAATGGTTTCATCCTCTATTTTCTTTACAAAAGTTGGATCAAACTCCACTGACTGGACCTGATTAGAGGAAAAATACAATGTGATATCTTCTCCTAAAATCTTTTTTAAGCCCTCATAAGCTAGTCCTGGATGAACCCCTACGGAAAAGAACATTTCATCATTTCCTAGATTCTTAATTTCTATGGCAATTTTAATTTGATGGTCTATTAAAATATAGGATATATAGAACTCATAGGAAAAAGGATAAAGCTTTACTGTTTCCTTAGAATATTGGGCCTTTAAGGTAATGCTGGTTTCCTCATGAGAAACAACCTCAAAAAGCTCATTCTTAAGAAAGCCGTGGAGCTTCATTGAATATTTTTTATCCTTATATATATAATACCCATCTTTCACTTTTCCTACAATAGGAAAAAGAATTGGACTTTGATCCTGCCATAGCTCATTTCTTTTCCAAAGAACTGGAATTCCCTTTATGGATAATTCCTCTAATTCCGCTCCAATCTCATTAATACTCAAACAAAAGACTTCATTATGTATTTGATACATAGTAGCTCCTTTATTTTAAAACTGTATTGGTAACTCCTTGAACATATTTTTTCGTTTTTTCAATATCTCGTAATGCACAGCTGGTTACTAAAATATCACAAACATATACCTGAGATATTTTTGAGCAAAAGAATCCCCCACTAATTTCATTTTCAAAGCCGTTTGTTTTTAAAAATATATCGGCCAAGGAAAATAATGTTGAATTAGAATAGTTACTGATGACAATAATCTTCACATTCTTTTCCCGACAATTATGAGCAAATTTAATCATTTCTTCTGTTTCACCACTAAAAGAAAAGATTATAGCACAGGATTCCTCATTCATTATTGCTGTGTACATATAGGAGAAATGAGAATCACTAATGACAATTGCATTGACACCTGTTCTTATAATTTTACTAAACATGTCTAATGCTGTTGTATGGCTTGTTCCCATACCTGCAATAATGACCTGCTTAGAGTTTAAAATAATGTCAGTTGCCTTTTCAATTGCCTTCATATCAATAGAAGCCTTCGTTTTCTGAATAACATCAATCATATTTTCTGTAATATTATCAATATAGGGAAGTCCATTTTTGATGTCCATTTCCTGTAATGCCTTAAATATATCCATTTTAAATGTAATAAAATTGTTATATCCAAGCTTTTTAAAATAACGAACGATGGATGCTTCTCCAACATGTAGCTTCATTGTTATACTATTTAAAGTATCATAAATTACTTGTTCTGGATTTTCTATAATATATGTATGTATTTTTTTCTCTGTCTTAGAAAATGTTATATGCTCTTTAACTAATAAGCTTTCAAATTTAATTTTATCAATAACCAATTTACATCACAACCTTTGTAAAAATTTAAGATATACACATTATATCAAAAATCGAGCAAATTTGAAAGTAGATAATATTTAGCTCTTTTTCTTTTTTATTACTAGTATTGCAAGGACACACAGCCCTAAAACTCCAACTCCTATGGAAATAGAAACACTTAAAATTGTTCCCAGATTAGAAGACGACTCGAAAGTAGGCTCTGGCTCCTTATCCCATTTTGCATATAGGGTAATATTTTCATTTACCACATCTTCCTCAAAATCCCAAAGCTCTACATAGCTAGCATCTTTATACCAGCCCTTAAAGAGGTATCCCTCTCTTACTGGATCCTTTGGTTTAGTAAGCTTTGTTCCTATTTGAATATTAGAGATACTTTCTACTGAGCTTCCTCCATTTGATACAAAAATTGCTGTATATGTAACAGGTACAGGATTTTCTTTTATCTTCCATTTAGGAAATAAAGTGGTATTTTTTGACACCTTATCTTCTTCAAAATTCCAAGGAGTATCACAAGCCTTTTCCTTATACCAGCCAACAAAGACATATCCATCTTTTATAGGATCATTTGGCTTAGGTATTGTAGCATTATGCTTAACAGTAATTGGATCAAATTCTGTATCGGCAAAATATATGGTATAAAAAATTTCTATCCATTTTGCATACAGGATGATATCCTCAGTAATAGCACTTCCAGCAATTACTTTATTCTCACAGGAGACATCTACATACCAACCACCAAATGTAAATCCTTCTTGAGTAAGATTGGGTAATAGTAATGGAAGCTTTCCTTCCACCTGTAAATCTTCTGGTTGAATTCCATAGCCCTGAATCTCAAAGTGAATTGTATATTTTATGGTTTCCCATTTTGCATAAAGTGTAATATCTGACTGTATCAATTCAGTAAAATCAAATAAGATTGTTTTATTGCTATCCTTATACCAACCAAGAAAAGTATAGCCTTCTTTTACTGGATCTTCTGGTTGTTCTACCTGTTCTCCATATAAAACCTCCTGTGAAGAAACTAAACTTCCACCATCTGAAAGAAAGCTTATATGATATAACATACGGCTCCACTTCGCATATAGGATTGTATTTGATGCAATAGATTTACCTGCTTCTGCTGTTTCTGTAAAATCTTCATCTAAAAACCAGCCTTCAAATTTCCAGCCAATTTCAGAAGGTATAGGCAATGGGTCAGATAGTGCTAGTGTATCCTCAACCATAGAAATCGGTGCCCCGTGTCCGTTCATCTCATATTGAATTTTGAATCCCTTTTCCCTCACTTCTACTTTCAAAGCTGTACAAAGAAAGGAAGGAATATTATTCTCTACTCCATCCTCAACCACAATAGAGGTTGTCGTTGGATTCATCAAAAATAAGAAATATGTATTTCCTATGCTTAAGGTTTCATTGGCATAAGGCTTTCCATCCACATAAACCTTTGAGGCTGAGGTAATCAGCTTTCCATCCTTTGAAATCTCATAGGAAATCTCTTGAATGGTTGCTAGCTTGAAAACATCTAATGCTTTATACTCCTCAATAAGGGGCGCTTGATATTCTACTCCATTATTCCAATCTGCTTTAACATCAACATTTTCCTGGTCTTTAAAATTTCTTGTAGTAATTCTTGCAGAAGCTCCCAGAATGTTTTTGTTATTTTCTATAAAGATATTTGTAGGAACATTATAGGCTTTATCTCTGTTATCTATACGTATTTGTTCATTTGCATATCCGTCTGAATAAAATAAATTTGAAGAAATTGTTATAGAATCGACATCTGAATCCTGCCTGTAATTTAAAAACAAGATTGAATAATCCACTGTGAGATATTTTGTAAGTTCTTTATCACCAGAAGGAATCTTAATCTGCCTTGTAGTAAAATCCTTATTAATAAATATATTTTCTCTGACATCGACATTTTTCAAAATTGCTCCTGTTGCATCATTCTGAACATACAACAAAATCAAGGAATCCTCTAAGACATTTTTATAAATCAAAAGTCCTTCACCATTACGGCATTTCACACCGCCATCCTGATTCTTGTTCATTCCTTTAAAATAATTTCCAACAATTTCAAGATTTTTAAAGGCTTTAGCATAAACAAAATGATCACGATTATACCCTTTGGTTGATTGTGAACCATCCTCATAGCCAGCCTCTGTTATATGGGTATTAAAGCTCATATAATTTCCTAAAATCTTAGCATTGACATCTGAATTTATAATATTGATTCCTGTCATAAAATATCCATAATCTATACTAGGATCTACCAATCCTGAAGCAACAGCAACTTCCTTTAATCTCTTTGTATCTGAAGAAACAATGCTTTTCTCAACATCCTCTAGCCTTCCAAAAAAGTTATCCTTTATGACTACATCTGTTGTATAATAGGTTGCAACACCTCTCCCCAGACTAGAGGAATCTCTTAAAAACAGATTGGAAAGAACCTGCATTGAACCTCTTTTATTATGAATATAATATCCTGTTGCTGGACCTCCATTTTTCCCACTGCTATCTGGCTGACACCCCATAGAAACATCAACATCTCTAGCATTAAGAAAAATATTTTGACGAATCACCCATCCCGTAGAGCTATCATTTTGACACCAGACCGACATATTATCAAAAATGATATGCTCTATGGTAATTCCCTTCACTATTTCCTCATCACAAATATATCTTTGAGCTCCAACAGCCTGAAAAATAGTTCCCTCTTCACCTATAATATCTACTCCATCTACCACATTTAAATTTGTAGAAAAGGTGTAGATTCCTTTATTAAAATACGCATTTTTATTTTGTCTTTTGCATTCGTTCAAAAAGCCTTGCGTAGATAAGCTAGAATAATTCTTTGCCTCTAAATACCCCTGTTCTGCAAACACAGAAACAGAAAATAAAGCTATAAAAGCTAAGATTAGAAATGTGAAAAGTTTTTTCATACACACCTCCAGAATTTTATACAATGACTTAGCTTATCCTTTACAAGAATCGTTTCTTCCAAATCTGAATGATAGCCTTCTATATTGATCTGTATTTTTTGATGAATATTAGAAGTAAAATGAACCTCAATTACATCTTCACTCATTACAAATATCATACTTGCACAGCCCCAAACAGAAATTCCTTTATACTCAATCTTCTGATTTTCAAAGCTATTCCAAAGAATCATATTCTGATATTCTAAAATATGAGCACTAGGATAAACCTTTAGTTTGTACTCATCTAAAACACACATTTTTTTAGGATATAGCTGATATTCATATTGTTTTGGATTCTCAAAATAAACTCTAGTCTGCGTAATCTTCTGTTTTTCATCAGACTCATTTTGATTCAAATCATAAAATGATCTTTCCTCAACAAATCTTTTGATACAAGGCTTCACTTTAAAAATCAGCTTAGCTTCATTTGTTTCTAAAGCATTCTTAGATAAAATGTAGGAATCCTCAAAGGTATAAATAGTAGAAATATAATCCACATCTGATTGAATGTTAGAGCCAACCCCAACTAAAGAACTTTTCAAAACAAATTTAGAGAAATATCCCTCTACTTGATTTTTCTGATGGAAGCAGGTTGATAAAATATCCTGGTAGGCAACTCCTGCAGTAATTTGATTATACATTACTTGATTTGGCTCTTCTAGCATAAAAGAATTTGTAGACCCATTTCTGTAAAATGGATTTATTTTCAAAACGTCATTTTCTTCTGGATTGCGATTATAATACAAATCATATGTGAAATTTGCCTGATAGGAGCCTAATAGGTTTTCCCCATTGATGCTTTCATAATTTGCAATGGTATCAGAGCATCCTGAAATCGCAATTAAAAAATCATTATTTCTTTTAATATACCGATTCATATACTGAAAGGCATAAGCCTTTGGTGTATAAAAGCATGCTTCCTCTTCATTATATAATACATCAATAAAGCCTTTAGGCGCATAAAGCTGTGCTAGATTATACAATGCCTTAAAAATTCGTTTAAAGCTATAATTTACTCCAGCCCTTCTACTACTTGCACGTCCACGTACACAATCTAAAGCTCTTTGATGATACAAAAACGGCAAATAAGACTTCTCAATACGCTCATAAAGCACCGTCATATACTCCTCAATATCCCAATGAATCCTATATAACAAATCTAAGTTTTTGACTAAGGAATGCAACAACACCTCACCATAGGAAGCATTATATGGAATAGCTGTATGGTATAAAAAGCTTCCATCAGGATAAAATCCATTTCCCGTTTCTGTAATTTTTAAAAGTTCTGGAAGTAAGTCAGACAGCTTCTTTATTCCAGCGGCATCCTGTAATAAGATACTTCTCAATAAACAAATGTATAAAGTATCCGCCAAATTTGCGTAATTCGTTTTAATTCGCTGAACCATAGGATAATTTCTACGATAATACTCATATTCTGCCTGAGGAATATAAAAATTTTCAATAGCCAACAGCTTAGACATTTCATATTTATCTATCTCAAAATAGGATAAAAACAGAATCTCATTTAAGCATCTTGGAATACCAATTTCATATACCCACCAGTTTCCTTTATAATTTGTTTGCCCAGCATATTCTAGAGTCTGTTGTTTTCTTATTTCTTGCATTACCCAAGCCTTTAAGTCTCCATCCTTTGAGAGGATTGCCTTTTTTAATAAGCAAAGCAATCTTCTAAAGATGCGATAAATTCGTTCCGTAGGCTCCATAGGCAAAGCATCATATAATGTTTCTTTTGTAACTTCCTCCTCAATCGTTTGAAGGAGGGAGAGGCTATACGATTCGATAGCCTCGTCGTAAAAGGAAATATACGGTTGAAGTGAAATAGTGTAGCAGTCAGATTCTGTATATTTACATACCTTAAACTGACCTAGATATAAAGCATAATGTCCCTGATTTGAAACAGAAATACTTTTTTTCATTCCGTCAACTTCACATATAAAAGAGGTAACCTCTATATCCTTTAAAACATCAATACTTAAATAATATAAAGCCTGATTATCATTTGATATCTCCACTATTTCACCTCTTTCCATAATTATAAATTATTTAACATACTTTTGAATGGTTGAAGTTATTATGTTTGTTCCAGCCTTTTCCATAGCAGTAACATAAGCACTCCATGTTGCATCATTAATCTGTTGCGTTCCCTTCAACCATTTATTGATTTGTTCAGAATAAACGTTATTCACACCACTTCTTGAAGTGTTTACTTTTTGATAATCCTCATTCGTAAGCTTAATATTAGGATAAATCAATTTATTGTAATTTACATTTAGCCAAGGACTACTTTTCTCATCTGAATTCTTGCTATTCTGATATAGTAGCATAGCTTCCTTTGCCTCAGTAGAAAGCCAAGCCTCCTCATAAGTAAAGGTCTGACATCCAGGACTTTGAAGCTGAGCACCAATCGTATATAGATTAGCCAAAGCCGTATTCTTATCATTTAGGATACGATCTGTAAATTTATATTCAGAGCCTGTCTTTGTGAAATGAACATCCTGAATACCAAAGTTCAAAGAATCATGTCCTTCCTCTGTAAACCAATAATCAATCCACTTCATCAGTTTAATCTGGTCCTCAGCACTTGTAGAAGCGTTGATTGCGGTTACTGTACCAATCTGCTTACGGATTGTTGGCTCATGTTTAGTACCATCACTTCTTGTAGGAGGTGCTATACAAACCACTTGGAAACCATCTACTAGATTTGCTTTATAAACATCATCATTAAAGGAATAGGTTGTACCTAACCAGTCATGAGTTGCTCCACCACTATTCTGAGCAAACAAGGTAACACGCTTGTCCTCCGTAGACTTATTTAAGATATCTCTTTCGATTAGACCCTCACTATACCATTTTGCGATTTGCTCCATAGCATATCTAAACTCTGGCTGAGTAGCACCATACTTTACAGTTCCATCCTCATCTAAGTAATACTCTGCAGTAGCTCCCCATAAAGAAGCTAATTCAGATATTGCAAAATCAGAATCTCTATCAAAATATGGATAGATGTTATCAGCCGTTGTCAGTAAGCTCTTATTTTCTTTAAATGCTAACAACAAATCATGGAACTGATCAACAGTTAAATCATTTAGGTTATCCTTAGAAATACCCTTTGGTAGCTTATTGTTTTGGGCAAGCTTATTTACCCAGTCCTGTCTTACAAAGAATGCCTTTGCTGTCTGACCATCTGTATAAAAAGGAATACCATAGATTTTTCCATCACTTGCAGTAGCCCATTCCTTCTTTTCTGGGTTTTCCTCAAAGAACGCCTTTAAATTAGGAGCATGCTCTTCAATCAATGGAGTTAAATCTAAAAAGATTTCATCCCTTAAAGCAGTTGCTTCAATGGTATCCTGATCATTAACAACAAGATTTGCGTCCTTTCCTCTTAAGTTATAGATACTATCATAGTTTGTATCATATTTTTGTAATACACCTTCTAATGTAATTCCTGCATATTCATTAGCCTTTTTATAAACTGGCATATCAGCATTATAAATATAGCCGTCCTGATATAAGAAGATAGAAAGCTCACTATTAGACCCTCCACAGGAAGCAAGTGTCATTACACTAGCAGCTAACATGACTGTCGTCAGAAGTTTCTTTTTCATCTTTTTTTCCTCCTTTTTTAACAACAATAATGATTACAGCAAGTAAAACAGCCAACACAAGCACGCCACCAACAGAGCCTAGAACTATGGCTAGGACAGGGGCTGAGGATGACGTAGCAGGCTGATAATTATTATGATAAAACTCAACCTTCGCAACCCTTACCTGATCATCATTGTCATTTCCATTAAATACGATTTTAATATATTTAGCCTCAAGGAAGCCTAAGGAATACACCTCATCTCCCATTTGATTTGTACTACTTCCAGAGAAGTAACAGCATTCCCAGTTTTCACCATCCATGCTAGAATAAATATCAAAGAAATATTTATTTAATAAGCCACCCTGGAAACGAATTAAAATATTTGTAATTGTTGTAGGATTTTCTAATTCAAAAATCAATTCTTCTTTTTTATCAGAGGTAAATGCAGTATTTGCACTTCCGTCTAAAACATTTTCTGCTCCAGCAGGACCAGTAACCTGAACCACAGGAATTGGACTATATTCCTCATAGCCATCAATAATGGTGTCTACAATAAACTTATATGTATATGTTCTTGTATTTCCCGTGGCAATATCCTCTACAATAACCTTTGTTAGTTGATTAAATAAGTTAGACTTTTGAATTGTAACCTTATATTTTGTCGCGTCATAGGTAACTTCTAAATTTGGAACCTCTTTAACTGTATTATCTAGCTTAACCACATATTGATATGTATATGGATTGAATACATACTTGTATTTATTTCCTAAAGCTGCATCAAACTCAATATTCTCAACAGCTATATCAGCAAGTGGAGCTAAATTGTCTAATGTCCAATCCTTTACTGAAACAAAGGCTCCCTTATAAGAACTGAAATCCTCAATTTCTTCTAACGTTGGAACAAAAACAACAGTTAATACTCCTGAAATAACATTCTCAAGCTTTATAACTAGCTTGTTTATTCCACGATTATCCAAGTTACAGAATTCGCCAATAGAGCCAGGTAGTGGCGTGTTTCCAGACATAACTGTAAACGTACCTTGTTCACTTGTTATATAAGCGTATAGGCTCTTTCCATTCATCACAAGTCTTGCAAGCTTTTCATTGATAATCTCAATTCTAGCCTCAGTGTGAGCACTCCAATAAACAACGGATTCTTCTCTTAAATCAAATTCATCCTGAAGTAAAATTGCAGTACGATTATTAAACACCTTTAATCCACGATATGCAGATAGAACATCTGCCTTATAAACATTTGTTAAATCAACAACAGAATATCCTCCTGATGCATTAGATTCAAATGCAATAATAGGTGCACTTTCTTTTGGATCCTGCTGTAATACTGGATTCTTTTCAGGGTTGAATACTAATGTATTTTGACCTTGAGCATTCTTTTTATAGTACGTCCATCTTTGATAATCATAGTCCCAGAATCCATTAGGTACTACCTCATGATAATCTTCATCACAGAAGTTTCCTATGAAGCGTTCACCTAAAGCATAGATTTCAAAGGTACCACTATCTAAATTTCTATGTGCAGTATCATAAGCTAATTCATCCACACCCTTAAGACCAGTAAATAAAGCCATTTCATCTCCAAAGGAGGAACGGAAGGTTGCAAGCTCATGATTTTCTAATAGGTAATCAAGTACCTCCATTTGATGAAGATTGATTTCATCAAATAAACCTGGACGATACCATAACAGATTCATAATATTATATTGCTCATTGTCATCAGCAAGCTTACTTAAAATTGCAGCATTAATATTGTCATTATCAATTCTGGTGTACCATAGTAAGGCTGGCTGATTGTTAGAGTATTCACTTTCTGCATAGAAGAAAGCAGAATAATTTGGACTAGAGGTATACACTGGATAGTTAATATAATTCTTAATACCTTCTACATCTCCTAAACCAAAGGAATTAATTCTTCCATCCGTTTCTCCATAAATATTACGTAAAGTTGATAATAGATGAACCATATTTCTATGCGCGTAAATGGAATAAGACGGACCCTCTGGCCAACCACCAGATTCAGAATAATGAACTAATGCAATCTGTAATAATCTAAAGGCTCTTGTAATTGCGTCTGCTGCCATCTCCTGAACATTTACAGTAAATGAGCTTCCTCTTACAGTAACATCAATTGGACCACCTTCATAGCTTAAAATTGCAAAAGCGGCCATTGCTAAATCACCACAAATAAGTAAATTATGATTGTTTCCATGTAATAATACATTAACATTTGTAAGGTTTTCAAAGTAATAGAAGCCTTCCTCATACAATGCCTTAACAATCATTTCCTGTTTATCCTCAGACAAGGTATCTTTAATATAGTTATAAGAGAAGGCAACACTATAAGTTACCATGGCAGCATCAAGGAAGCCATTGCTATCCTCTCCCCATGACAATCTTCTAGTGCCATCACCGCTAAATTCCTCGTCCTTAACAACCCACCACATTTGTTCCCAGCATTTATCTGCATATTCTTTTTTACCCGTTACCTGATATAAAATAGCATATTGCTCCATAGGGCTTCTTGCAGAAGCAGGAACTGAAGTAAGTTCACCACGAGATAATTGTGCATCATAATAATTAACCCAACGTGTTATATATTCCTCATTTGTTAAATAGCCTTGACGAACCTCATTTAACCATTCATCATTGGTCAACAAGTATACGCCATCTAGCTTTCCATCAGCCTTTAATTTATCAAAGCCATAATCTTCCATATCTGGAAGCACATAAACTGTGATTTCCGCAGTTGTTTCTTCTTCTCCATTATGAACAACAATTTCAAAATGGTCATATCCTATAAACCCTTCCTTAGGTGTATAGTTATATAAAACACCATGAATAATTTTTCCTGTACTAGAATAATAACGATCCTGTATTTCCTGAACAACACCATTCTTAATTATTTCTACTGTACCACCATTTTCTGTGGTCAAAGTAAATGTTCCATCCTTGGCGGTTCCATAAATATTTTTATAAAGTGTAGCTTTAGCTTGACGCTCAGCCGTTGTCATATTTGCACGTTTAATTTCTGGATATAAAACATCAACATCACGGCAGTTCACCTGAATGTAGCCACCATTATAAATCAGCGAAGAGGAACTATTAAAGTAATAATCTCCAGATGAATAATTAGCAGGTCTACCATTTTCAGTCCAGCTTAATGGTGTGTTTTTAGGAGTAGACAACCAGAAATCTGTAATTGTACAAGCATCATTTACTGGGTCAATTTGAACCTGAATCTCTACAATTTGGTATCCCTTAACATCATCTACAACAACAATTTTAAAGGAATCATAGGTTTCTCCTGTTGTGTAGAAATCACGAGCTGGGGAATAAACAATCTTATTATAATTAATATAGTAGCTTCCATATTGTGGCTCACTATATTTCACCACCTCGTAATTTGTAGAATTTTCTACAATAACCTCAAATAAGTTTTTAGAATCCTCTTCTACTCTAACAAATCCATTCTCACCAACAGATGCAGAAATACCATCCTTTTGACCAACAATAACACGAACTCTTCTTTCATAGCCATATAATACATCTCTAACGATGATATTGGTCATACCTGCTTTCTTTGCAGAAATCATACCAAGATGATTTACATCCGCAATTGCTGGATCTAAAGATTCATAGGTATAGTTAAACTCAACAGAGGAGGAAGGAACTGTATCACATACAATTTGTGATCTTTCTCCAACAGCTAGCTCTACTGCTGAATTTTCTACGGAAATTGAGGTATAATCAGTGGTTATAATTCGATAGATACAGATATCATCAAACCATACATCACCTGTATTATTTGCAAAGTATAATTCAATTTTCAATTGTTCTCCTGCTCGAACTCGAACGATAGGAGATTCAAAGGTTGTCCAATCAAAGGTTCCTTTTACTTTTGTAGTTTGATTTAATCCGTAATAATTTCCCTGATTTACACGGACGTAAACATCCTTATCAATGTTTGAGCCCTTCATTCTTGCAGTAACATAATACTGTCCTGCTTCCACTGCATAGCTTTTATAGATACAGGAATATGCAACATCAGGATGAGAATAATGAACAACATGATTCCCATCTTCTTCTGCAATTTCAATCACCTGTGATTCTTTAACAGAAGTATTTCCAGTATATAATCTCCATGTATATTGTGTTTCGTTTGAAATTTTCCATGTTGTTCCTACTGGAATAGATTCAAAATCACCATCAGTGCAGAAGTTTTTCTCTGCAACAGTAACAGCAAGCTCAACAAAATATTTTTCAGAAGAAATAGTTAATGTTGTTGTTCCTGCCTTTAAAGCAACAATTTTATATTTATATTCTGTATAATGAATGACACTTTTGTCTTCTACCTCAAAATCAAGCTCCTCTTTTTCACTGGCCCTAACATATATCATAAAGCCTCTATTTTTGTCAGTTTCAAAATTTAACTCTTCGCCAACATCAAGAGTAACCTCTGTAACTTTTATAGGCGTTAATCGATCAGCTTGATTTACCTTATTACTAGAAGAAGTACTGCTGTTATCTTCTATAAACGAATTCATAAAAACAGCAGTACTTGCAATTAGTGATATGATTAGAAGAAAGAAAGCACCAATATGAATTACTTTTTTCTTCATTTATAAATCACTCCTTAGGATTTGATTCTTTTTTCTTAAATACAAAGAAGTAAACAAGTACACCCGCAATAGCCAATACTACAACGACAACAATTGGCACTACAATAGCTACAACATTAACTCCTGAATCTTTAGGAGTTTCAGGTGTTGGTTGTTCTGGATCTTCTGGGGTTCCTGGTTCTTCAGGGTCACCTGGAACTTGTACGTCTTCTGTCCATTTTGCATAAAGCGTTGTATCAGAAGTAATTTCCTTACCAGCTTCTGCTGCTAAAGTACAATCGGCGTCTAAGAACCAGCCTTCAAATTTCCAGCCCTCAGCTGTCAAGGTAGGAAGGGTTGTAGGTAAAGCAGTAACATCAGTCAATGCTGCTGGTGCTTCTCCATGCCCATTTGCATTATATGTAACCTTGAATGTTTCTTGTCCCTCAACTGTCCATTTTGCATAAAGGATAGTATCCTTTTCAATTGCAGTTCCTGCTTCTGCTACTAAAGTACAATCAGCATCTAAGAACCAGCCACCAAAAACAAAGCCTTCAGCAGTTAAACTTGTGAATTCCACAGGGAATGCTGTAACATCAGTCAATGCTGCTGGTGCTTCTCCATGACCGTTTGCATTGAAAGTAATGGTGTATCCTTTGATAACAATTGTAATTGTAATAGTTGCTTCTGGATTATCGTTTGCAACAAGTGTAATTGTTGTAGTTCCAACCTTTAAAGGAACAATCTGAATCTGTCCATTTGCAAAATCTACCTGACAAATTGTTGAATCAGCAGCGGTTGCTGTAAAGGTACTAGTTGCTTCAGCTGGAGTAACTGTCACATCAACCGTTTTAAAAGCATCTCCTATACTTAACTCTACATTTTCCATGCCGTCTGGAACAGTCAACGAAGTCGCAACCAATTTAACTTCATAAGTTACCTTCTTAGTCGTTCCATCCTCATTTGTTACAGTAATAGTAACACTTCCAGCTTTATTTAAGAAGGTAACTAGTCCATTTTCATCAACAGTAGCAAGAGTTTCATCACTAGATGAATAGCTTTCCTTTATTACACCATAAGAAGGAATTGGAGTCGCATATATTTGATAACTGCTTCCTGCAATTACAGAAATAGTTTCACCGCCAATAGGATTCCACTCTCTATCAATAACATCCCAGTTTACAGTACTTGATTCTTGTTCAACAAATTTTAAATTAGATACATAGAAATCAACACCTGCCATAGTATTATAAACACCAATTTCTACCTTAAGCCCATTAAATGCAGCTTCAATTGCATTAGGGTCATAGCTAATAGGTGCTGATTCAAAATAATACCAACCATCTCTTGCAGCACTAAGATTTATTGTAGTGTTAATGTAATATGGTGCATTTTGAGATGCATTGTAATAGGAATAAGTGCCACCACTATTTTGATAACGCTGGTAGTCATATATTTTAATCTCAAAACGTCCTGTTGTACCAGTAGTTACATCAGCCTTTACATATCCTGTTAAAATATAGGTACCACCATCCGTAGCAAAATGACTTCCTCTAATTGGCATTAATAAATAAGAGCCACTAGCATTTGCTGATCCATTTCCTGTGTACTTAATTGCTTTGCCAAATAAATCATCTTCGACAACTGAAATGGCTGCAAAATCTTTACCACTATAAGACTTACCACGATAATTATCCTGACTTTGAGTAGTAACAGCTTGCCATGTATCTCCAACCTGATAATTATTTAAAAGACCATAGGTATCATTTTCTACAACATGAACTGTTATACTTTTAGAAACATCTGTTCCACCCATTGCAGTTATAGTTAAAGTTGCAGTACCAGTCTTTAAACCAGTTAAAATACCATTCTCAATAGAAATAACCTCACTATCAGATACCTCATAAGTCAATTCTAGATTTGATGCCGTAGAAGGAGTTGCTCTAAATACTTTAGAAAGAGTTAAACTTTCACTTTCAGTTCTATCTTCTTCTGTTTCATTTGTAGTATCTCCTAGACCAAGATAAATTGTATTATTCTGAACAACACTTTCCATCGCAATATCTGTTACAGGAATTTCTTCTTCATTTTCTGCAATATCAAATGCAACAGCAATAGAATTAGCTAAATCAGAATCAAAGTTTAAGGTAGCCTGTAATCCATCTACACTCTTTAAACCAATATACTTACCATTGTCATATCCAATGATTTCTTCATCATTTAGTTTATACACAAGCATTCCATTTGAAGTTTCAGAAGTCAAATTTACACCATTCAAGCTAAAGCCAACTGTAAAGTTAGGTGTAATTGATGGTAAATATTCTGTATTTGTTCCTGTAAAGGTTGGTGTTAAATCAAATGGAACACCAACTTTAACATCTCTTACTACTGGTGCAGTAGCAATAGGTGCATTGTATTCTCCAATTCTTGCATAGTCAATACACCAGTCATCATACGTTCTTTGACCAGCTACAAACCAATAATGTAATTGTCCAATAGTTCCAGTAAAGTCTGAGCCGTTTGCAAAATTCTTAGTATATACGAACTCCCCATCCAAATATGCTGTAATTGTATCAGGTGAAACACCATCAACCACAGCACCATTCTCTTTAATGATAACTGTTAACTCATGCCATACATTTGAAGAAACAGATTTAGGGAAAACCTCATAATCCACCTCAGTAGCATTGACTACATTATTTATCGTATAATACACGGTATTATTAAAGATATTGAAGATATCATAATTTTTCCCTGCCATATAAAGACGAATAAACTTTCTGTCTTGACTGCTAGTTTTAAAACGGGTTTTAAATACAACATCCTTATTATCCCCAGTTGCCGCATAAACATTTCCAGCTCCTCCATTTGGCCTAAATACAAAGTTTGTAGAAGCAACATTAGCTTTTGTTTCATTCTCTACAAATGCTTTAAAATACTCTGTATCCCCATCCTTTTCAAGACCATAAGTATATGCATTTGTACTAACAGATGTAAAATTGTGGTTACTTCCTGCTCCCACAATCAAGCTTCCATCTCCATAATCAAATTCTTCTTTAAACGTAAAATTTTCTGTTAGAGATGGTTCAGCAGGAGCATCTTCAGCATTAGTAGTTAAGCCTCCTCCTAAAGCACATAGTGTACCAAGCATAGCTACACTTAAAAATATTTTTTTAAACTTCATAATTTTATTTTTCCTTTCTTCCAATTTGAATTTTTAAATGTGAAACTTATTTTTGTTTTTCTCTAAATTTTCCTTCCCTTCTATCTAATATTTTTAAAATTTTTATTTTACTGAACCAACCATGACGCCCTTCTTAAAGTACTTATGAATAAATGGGAAAATCAACATAATTGGAACGATAGCAATGATTATCAATGCGTAAGCTGAAACTGTACCCTCAAACAAATTACCTGAATCTCCAGTTTGTTGTAGAAGCTTCTTTACTAATACCTGTAATGGATAAAGCTTATCCTTTTGTAATACAAGCTCTGCCCAGAAATATCCATTCCAGCGATCAATGGCATAAAACAATCCAACTGTTGTAATTGCTGGTCCACTGGCAGGAATATAAATACTGGTAAGCATTCTAAAGTGAGATGCCCCATCAATCTGTGCAGATTCATCAATATCCACTGGAATAGCTGCAAAATAGGTTCTAAGCAAAATTACATTATAAGCTGAGAAAGCAAAAGGAATTAGAATTCCAAACATATTTCCCATCAATCCCAAATTATCAATGTTTGTGTAGGTTGCAATCATTCCTGGCTTTAACCACATCGTTAATACAACAATAATGGTAAAGACTTTAATTATCTTTAATCCTCTTCTTGATAATACATAAGCACAGGTAATACTTAAGAATAAACTAATTGCAGTTCCTAACAAGGTATAAAGAACTGTATTGCCATACGCTCTCCAAATATCAAGATTCTTTAAATGATCCATAATGTATTCCATCGTAAAGCCTTGAGGAATAATTAAAAATTTATTTGCATTGACTGCTTCTCTAAAGTCAATAGGATTACTTACAGCAGAAATAAATAAATAAAATATTGGATATATCATAAAAAGGGATAAGATAATCAACAGCACATTATTTACAATTCCTAAAATGTAATCCGCTGTAATCTTCTTTTTAAACTTAGATAAGGATGCCCTTTGATTAGCACTTGTACTTGAATGACTCTTCATGTTCATATCCCTCCTTTACCATAATTGAGTATCTGAAACTTTTTTTGCGATTCTATTGACGATGGTAACAAGCACAATCGCAACTACCGCATCAAAAAGTCCTATGGTTGCTGCCATACCATAATTGGGTTGTCCAACCTGTGGACTTAAGCTGACATTATAAACATAGGTACTAATAATTTCAGAAACCGGCTTATTATCAATGGTTTGTAATAAAAGTACTTTTTCATATCCCATAGATAACAGCTTACCTATTTTCAAAATCAATGTGATAATGATTGTAGGAGCAATTCCTGGCAAGGTTACATGGAAAATTTGTCTGAATTTTCCTGCACCATCCATTGAGGCTGCCTCATAAAGAGATGTATCAATTGCAGATAATGCTGCCAAATAAATTAATGAATTATATCCAATGGTTTGCCATAACTCCATAATTGCATAGATCCAACGGAAGGCTGCTGGATTATTCAATAAATTGGATCTTGGAACACCAAACCAGGCTAATATATTTATAATCATTCCTGTATCTGCTTTTAGGAATTCAATCGTCATATTACAAACAACTACTGCTGAAATGAAAAATGGTAGGAAGGTTGTTGTCTGAGCTACACCCTTTATCACCTTACTCTTGGATTCATAAATCATAATTGCCAGCAATATAGCAGCTGGAAATCCAATGACAAGTACCAAAACATTTAGAAGTAGCGTATTTCCCAACAAGGAGAGAAATCCATCCATTGTAAAGAAATCAATGTAATTTTTAAAACCTATAAATTTTGAACCAAATACTCCTTTACTTACACTATAATCCTGAAAGGACATTAAAACATTGGAAATAAATGGAACAAAGACAAACATAATCATCCAGATTAATGCGGGAAGGAATAAAACATAAATTTGCCAATTGTATTTCATATGCTTCTTAAATTTTTCAAAGAAACGCATAGATTGTTTTTTTAGCTTTTCTGTAAAAACTTTAAATTTATCCTTCTTTTCTTCTTGTATATCATTCTGTTCTAAAATTTCTGTTTCCATAATGCCTCCTCCTACCAATAAGGATCCCAGTCCTTATACAATCTCATTAAAAGTTCTACAAAGAAATAATCACCAAAAATCAGATATTCTTCTATGCCAAGATTTCCATGGTAGAAATATACTCCACTCTTCAAAATCCCCTCTAAATTTGTACCAAGATATTTTTCAGATAATGATTTTGTGATTGCTAAGCATGCATTTTTATATATTTTTTTGTCTTCATCATGCTCTGGCAATTCCTTAGAAAGCTCCAACAAGCCAATTGCCGCAATAGCAGCAGCACTTGTATCACGTTGCCCATGATCATCTGTGAAAATCAAATCCCAGTTACAGACATAATCCTTGGGCAAACGATTTAAAAAGTAGTTCGCCAAGCATTTTGCTTTTTGTAAAAATTCCTCATCCTTGGTGTAAGAATAGGAAATTGGAAATCCCATAATTCCCCATGCCTGTCCTCTTGCCCAACAGGAATCATCTGAATATCCCTGATGGGTTGATCCAAAGCGTGGCTTACCTGTTTCTATATCCATATGAAAGGTATGAAAGGTAGAGGCATCTGGACGAATTATATATTTACTAGCAGATTTTGCATGGTTATAGGCCATTTCATAATAGGTGTTATCCTCATAAAACTGATTGGCAAAATATAAAAGCGGAATATTTAAGTTACAATCAATAATCATTCTGCCTCTTTGATTTTCATCATTCATATCTCCCCATGCTTGCAATATTTTTGCTTGAGGGATATATCGCTTAGAAAGAAGCTTAGCAGCCATCAAGGAGGTTTCCAAAGCTCTCTTTGAACCTGTAAGCTTATAATCTGCTACCGTAGTCAGACTATAAAGAAAGCCAATATCGTGATGCTTTAATCCAGCTGTTTCTTCATCCTTTGAGTAAAAATCATCAATTCTTGTTCTAAAGGATTCTGAATGCAGCTGAGCTTCCTTTTTATACTTTTCATCCTTGGTGTACTCATAAATCAGCCATAGAATTCCTGTCCAAAAGGAAGTTGTCCAAATACTTTCATTATTTGAATCGTCCCAATGTAGGTTTCCAACACTATCATAAACATAATCCTTGCTACAAGCTCTAGGAAAGGAATCCCCATGAAATTTTAAAAGCATATGATCAACAATTTTAACAACCTTGTCTAATACTTTAGCCACATCTTCTTTTTTAAAAAATACTTCTTCTAAAAATTCTTTACGCTGAATTTCTTCTAAATTTACATTACACATTTTAATCTCCTTTCCTCATTTTTTTATTTCATAGCCCCATGCTTCAAATTGTGTCAAAGCTGGAAACTCAGAAACATCCTTTGCTTTTATGAGCTTTCTTAAAACAACAGATCTAACTCTTTTTGGTTCAAACTGAATTGCCTGTCTTTCAGAAGTTTTTTCCAATTTCATTTCCAAGGTTGTTCCATCAGAGAAAGCCAGCTCTGCTGAAGTCCAGTAGCTGTCATGTGGAAAATCAGCTCTTAAAGTTAAGACGATCTCATCAAGGAGAACCTCTCTTCCAAAATCAACCTTAAATTCCGCATTAGGATTTTTATTTATTCCCCAGCTTTGATATGGAAAACTTCCATGTGATTCGTTATAGTAATATCCATCAATCGCATTTCTGCTTGCAAACACACATTCATTTCTTGTTTCAACGTTTGCAGAGGAATGTGGAAAGAAGGTTTCATTTTCATGCTGGTCATATGGATTAAAAGCCAAATTTCTACGAGCATAAATTTCTTTTCCATTCACTTCTTCTACGGTAATAATATGACAATCCCCATAAAATGACTTAGGTGAGTAATTTAATCTTTGCTGGGTAGGCGGAATATGATAAATAAGTGTTGTCCCTGGAACATACACAATACAATCCTGCATTGTATCCTCAAGACGAATTCTATAAAAACCACCCTTTTTATCACAATCTACAATTATCCAATCTCCATCCTGATAAAAAAAATTATAGATACAGCAGGCCTTTTCCAATGAACTTCCAATAAAAAGCTCATTCCCCTTTTGGTTAATAATTTTTATTTTGAGCATGCTCTTCACCTTCCTGCTTTTGAGAAAGCGTTTTCTTTCAAATGTAACTTAACACAGCAACATTATAGCATTGTTTTTGGAGCATTTCAACACTTTTATTTTATTTTACGAAATTTCACTCCATTTTTGACAAAATTTGGCAAAAAAAAGAGCCTTTCGGCTCATTCTTCGTTTTATTTTAGTTTTAAAACAATTTCTAACATTGCAGGAAGGCTTTCTTCTATTTCCTTTGCTAGTTTAAATTGTGTTCGACAACGCACAAGATTGTGCTGTGGATACTTGGTGGCAAAGTAAGTATCTCCTGAAAGATAGTCTGTTAAAAATCTCATTCCACATTCAGTCGTTAATAAATAAGCACTATAAGGGAGTAGCTCTAGCTCCCTTGGGGTTATACTATCTTTAACAGCTGTACAATATCCCCTTGCATACGCTTCAAATAGCTCTATATCAAAGTGAACCTTGCTTAAATCCTGTTCATCTTCTGTCGCTGTGGAAGCTCCAAATCGGATAGAATCACCAAAATCATACAGCATAGAACCTGGCATTATAGTATCTAAATCTATAACAGCTCGTGCTTCACAGGTTTTTTCATCCATCAAGATATTATTGAGCTTTGTATCATTATGCGTTACACGTAAAGGAATGCTTCCGTCCTTTAAACCATCAACCACCTTAGATAGGGTGTCTTTTCGTTCCATCAGAAATTCTATTTCTTTTATGCATTCTGAAGCTCTTGAGCATACATCTGCTTTTAATGCCTCATAGAAATCCTGATAGCGTTTTGGAGTGTCGTGAAAGAATGGGATGGTTTCACTTAAAAGAGATGCATCAAATTCAGCTAAATAATTCTGAAATTCGCCAAAGGCTTTCCCAGAATTATAAAATACTTGTTTGTCTGTAACCCTTTGATAGGTAACCGTGTTTTCAATAAATTCATATACTCTAAAGCACTCCTCCTTGCCATCTTGAATAAGTCTTAAAAAAGAATTCCCTTCCTTAGTTGATATAACGTGCAAGGTTTCTATTCCTTTTGACCTCAGTTCTTTAGTCACATAGCAAATGTTTTTCATCAGACTGTCTGGATCCGTAAAAACATTTGTATTCATTTTTTGTAAAATGTATCTTTTCTTTGTTGTGGCAACTAATAAGGTCTGATTAATATGTCCTTCCCCATAAGGACGAATATCTAAAAGATCCCCCTCTAGTAAAAAGTGATCAGCAATGCTTTTAAATTCCTTCATATAATCCATCTTGGATATAACCTCCTATGGCTTCTTTAATTTCAGCCAAATCCTCTCGATATGTGATTCCAAACCATTTATCTTGATTTTTATAAACCTTCACTGTGGCTTCCTTCTGTTCAATTGCCTTTGAAATAACTGCTGGAATATAAAATTCATCCTTCATAAGATTTGATTTCGCTAAAAATAGCTTATAATCTCTTTCAATATATTCAAAAATATCAGGTGTCAATCCCCATAAATTCATAGAAACTGGCGTGTCCTTGGCAAATACGCCTTGAACTCCATCTTGGATATAGCTACAATCAGAAGAAATTTTTGTATATTCACAAACCCGATTCAACTTGCCATCCTCAATTTCACAAACTCCTCTTGAAACGGTTCCATTCTTACTTAGTGTATTAGAAAGCAAGTAAGCTGTCATGGCATATTCCCCTTTTTGGGCTGTTGCTAGATGCTTACCAATTTCTAAAAAGGCGTTTTGACCATAGTAGTCATCTGCATTTATAATCGCAAATGGCTCCTTAACTAAATTTCTACAACAATAAATAGCGTGGCCTGTTCCAAAAGGCTTTGTACGTCCCTTAGGTAATTCATACATCGTCTGATATACATAATCTACTGGGATTGTTTTTGCGATTCTGTTCCCAATAAGACTTTTAAAGTCCTCCTCCATATCCTCTCGTATAATAAAAATTACTTTCCCAAAGCCTGCCTTTTTGGCATCATACACAGAAAAATCAAGAATTCCTTTTCCATCCTCCGTGATAGGTTCTGCCTGCTTCAATCCTCCAAAACGGCTACCCATTCCAGCAGCCATAACTACTAATGTTGGTTTCATATTTTATGCTCCTTTTTTATTTTTATCCTTTGCTAAATAATATTATAGCAAAATTTTTTTGAATTTAAAGCCCCATTTTTTTATGTAATTGATCTGATTTTTCAAAGGAAAATCCTATCGTTTATCTTTTTAAAAGGGGCATAGAGATATATTATCTCTATGAGAATATTATGCTTTTCACAAAAGATATTGTTTAAAAAAATTAAAAAAACCTTTTAGTTTTATCCTAAAAGGTCATTTTTTTACCCCTCATAGCCATTTGGATTCTTCTTTTGCCAATTC
>JAIEEQ010000005.1 GCA_029067355.1 Anaeroplasmataceae bacterium
ATATAATAACGATTGAATATTTATATTTGGAATATTATGGTAAAAATAAGGGATAGAGGTGAGTATCAGAATGAATATCTCAATAGGCTGTGATCACTCAGCTTTAGAAATGAAAGAGGAATTAATAAACTATTTAAAAGGCTTGGGAATTAAGGTAAAGGATTGCGGTACGTTCAGTAAGGAAAGCTGCGATTATACAGATTATGGAATAAAGGTTGCAGAGGATGTAAAAAACGGACTTGCAGATCGGGGTATAGTTATTTGTTATACTGGCATTGGAATGTCAATTATTGCAAATAAGGTAAAGGGTGTTCGTTGTGCATTAGTTCACTCTAAAGAAGAGGCAATACTTACTCGTGAGCATAATGATTCTAATTGCTTGGCTTTATCTGCAAAATTTACATCAATAACAGAGGCAAAAGCTATTGCTGATATTTGGTTACAAACATCCTTTTCCTTTGGAGAACGGCATAGCAGAAGAATTGAAAAAATTAAACAATATGAGGAGGAAAGATATGAGCTATAAAGTATTAGATCACCCTTTGATTAAGCATAAGCTTACAAACATTCGCAAGAAAGAAACGAAAATGAAAGATTTCTATCAAAATGTAGAAGAAATTGCAGGATTAATGGCTTATGAGATTACTCGAAATTTTCCTTTAAAGGAAGTTGAAATTTCAACACCCATTTGTGATACAATACAGCATGAGCTTGCTTTAGATGTTGTTATCGTTCCTATCCTACGAGCGGGACTTGGTATGGTTGAGGGAATAAGAAGATTGATTCCAACGGCTAAGGTTGGTTTTATAGGATTATATCGTAATGAGGAAACTCTAGAGCCTTGTGAATACTATGCTAAATTTCCAGAAACAATTACAAACTCTATTGTTTTAGTTGTGGATCCTATGCTGGCTACTGGTGGAAGTGCAGCTGCTGCAATTTCAATGTTGAAATTAAGGGGCTGTAAGGATATTCGTTATGTTGGACTGGTTGGAGCTCCAGAAGGAGTAGAGGCTTTACAAAAAAAGCATCCAGACGTAGATGTTTATTTGGCTGCCTTAGATGAAAAGCTGAATGAGAATGGATATATTGTTCCTGGCTTAGGAGATTGTGGAGACCGGTTATTTGGTACGAAGTAATGAAATTCTCTAAGTATGCTAGGTTTTATGTATTAACTACACAGGGTATTATTACGATGGTCGTCCTTGTTGTTATAGGATATTTTATAGGACGAGCAATTGATGCTCAGTCTGTATGGCCAGGTGTATTAGCGGCTATTGGAGCATTATGCGGATTAGTTAGCTTTATCTATACTCTCTTAAGACTTTTAAAAGAGGAGGATAAGAATAAAAATGAATCAAAAATTGGATCTGAAGATTAGTATTCTTGTTGTGCCAACCACATGGGTTGTGGCAGCTATTGTAACCATTGTCCTTTGGGCAACACATTATGATTGGATGTACTACCTTATAGGCGTTTGTACAGGATTATTAAATTTTGGATTGATGATTAAAATGAATAGAAGAATTGTACGTATGTCAGAGCTTTACCCAGATACGGCAAAGATTATGGCAAAACGGCAGGCTTGGATTGGAGTATTATTAAGAATTCTTGTGTTTACAGGAGTTTTCTTGGCAATCTTCTTTAAAGAGGTTTACCAAAACACAGATGAAAGCAGAATGTGGAATTTGGTTATTGCTTTTGGAGGATATGCCACAGTAAAGGTAGTACTCATCATCATTTACTTGATATTTAGAAGGAAGGTGAGTGAATAGTGGCTGAATTTTGGCGTAGCTTCTGCGATGTTGGAACGATTTCAAAGCCAGTGGTTTCGACCTTAATTATCGTAGCTGTGCTAAGTATAATTTTTATCATAATGAGCTTTAAAATTAAAAAGGTGGACCCATTACAAAAAACACCTTTATGGTTAACTCCAATTATGATGCTGATAGATATAATAAATACATTTATAAAACAGAATATTGGAAAAAGATGGAAATCCTTTGCCCCATGGTTTCTAACCATTGCAATCTTTATCTTTATATCCAATATTTCAGCAGTATTTTTGCTTGAAAATCCAACAAGCTATATTATGATAACGTTAGCTTTGGCTTTGACCTCTTTCTTTGTAATACAAGGAGCAGGGATTGCCTCTAATGGGATATTAGGATATTTAAAGGGTTTTTTAGATCCGAATCCAGTTATGCTTCCTATGAACATTATTAGTGAAATATCGTTACCAATATCCTTATGCTTACGTTTATTTGGTAACATTGTCAGTGGATCAGTAATTGCCCTGCTGATTAAGGGATTTGCAGGATGGGCTGCAATTCCAATTATGCCACTTATAAATATTGTGTTTGACATTGGCTTTGGCTTGATACAAACAGCAGTATTTGTAATATTGTCGATTATCTTCACGTCGATGAAAATAAAAGATGAAGAAAAAATATTTAGTTTAGATTAAGGAGAATATGAAAATGCAAATTTTAACATTTATTTCTAATTTTTTAGCAGAGGCTGCTGCTTATAATGAATATTTCAGAAGTGGTATGGCTTATATTGGAGCGGCAATTGCTGTATTTACAGGTATTGGTGCAGCTCTAGGAGAAGGTAGTGTAGCTGCAAAGGCGGTAGAAGCAATTGGTCGTCAGCCTGAGGCATCTGGTAAGATTACCATTACGATGTTAATTGGACAAGCTGTATCAGAAACTACGGGTCTATATGGATTTATTATTGCGTTAATGCTATTAGGTAAGTAAAATAAAGGAAAGGAACATTGCGTAATAGCAATGCTTGATGATTATGAATGAGATTTTAGAAAAGATTGCCGATGCAGTGAATCGTTGTTTAGGTCCTCTAAAAGATTTACAGGTTACAGGCGGAGATATTCGTGATTTACTCATTCAGCTAATTGCAACAATTCTTTTATTTGTTGTTATTCGTGTTTTTCTTTGGAAGCCCGTTACTCGCATATTGGAAACGAGAAGACAGGCTATTGATCAAGCCTTAGAGGACGCTAAGAATTCTAAGGAAAATGCTAAGGCTCTAGAAGCTGAGTTGGCAGATGAACTTGCAAAGGCAAAGGCTTCTGTACAAGAATTATTGGCGAAGGCAGAAAAAGACGGAAATTTGAGAAGAGAGCAAATTATTAACGAGGCAAAGCTCGAGGCAAAGCAACGTTTAGAAAACCTTGAACTTGAATTGCAACAGGAAAAGAACAATATGCAAAAGGAAATTCGTAAGGAAATTGTAGATATAGCCTTTGCTGCTGCTGAAAAAATAGTGGCTAAAGAAATTGATCAAGACAAATATATGGATATTGTCGAGGAAATTCTGAAGGGAGCTTAGGATGTATGGTTGAATACGAATATGCCAAAGCACTTTTTGATTTAGCTGTTGAGGAAAAGAAAACAGAGCTATTTTTAGATTATCTAAATGGAGTTTTAGATGCGACAAGCTCAAGTTTAGATTTTAGTAAAATTTTATCTTCTCCATTAGTTGATTTAGATGAAAAGATAAAAATAGTTAAAAAAGTATTTTATAGTTTTGATAGTACTTTTTTAGAATTCCTATGTGTTCTTGTACAAAACAATCGTTTTTTAAATATAGAACAAATTACAAAGGAGTATCACGAATTAGTAAGTGAATATAACTCTATTTTGAAAATAGAAGTAGTTAGCTCGGAGAAGTTGTCAAAAGACAGATTAAAAGAGGTAATCCATAGTCTTGAACAACGATATCCAGATAAAAAATTATATGTTGAAAATACAGTGAATCCAAAGATTTTGTATGGCTTACAGATTATATGTAATGGGCAAAGCCTAGACATAAGCTTAAAAAATCGTCTTGCAAAATTAAAGAATTCATTATAGGAAAGGATAAATGTATGTCAAATATTAATTTATCTGAAATATCAAGCCTGATTAAAGAACAAATCAAGGCTTATAAGGAACAGATTTATACAGAAAATGTTGGTCGTGTGGTTGAGGTTGGAGATGGTATTGCGGTCGTTTATGGACTAGATAATGCAATGTCATCAGAGCTTTTAATTTTTCCAAATGATGTTTATGGAATGGTACAGGATCTTAGAAAGGATAGCGTTGGAGTTATTTTGTTAGGAGATTCTTCCAAAATTAAAGAGGGCGACATTGTAAAATGCAGTGGAAGAGTATTAGAGATTCCTGTGGGTGAAGAGTTTATTGGTCGTGTGGTTAATCCATTAGGACAACCTCTAGATGGGAATGGAGCAATACGCTCTGAAAAGACTCGTCCAATAGAGGTTAAGGCTACGGGAGTTATGGACCGTAGTAGTGTCAATACGCCTTTACAAACGGGAATAAAGGTTTTAGATGCTCTTGTTCCAATTGGTCGTGGGCAAAGAGAGCTTATCATAGGTGATCGTCAAACGGGGAAAACATCTCTTGCGGTTGATACCATTTTAAATCAAGCAGGACAAAATGTGATATGTATTTATGTTGCCATAGGACAGAAGGAATCTACGGTTTCCAATGTCTATGAAACTTTAAAAAGTCATAATGCAATGAAATACTCCATTATTGTTTCAGCATCTGCTTCAAACCCTGCGCCTTTATTATATTTAGCACCCTATGCTGGTGTATCTTTGGCTGAGTATTTTATGTTTCAGGGGAAGGATGTATTGATTGTCTATGATGATTTGTCAAAGCACGCAGTAGCTTATCGTGAAATGTCCTTACTTTTGCATAGACCACCAGGAAGAGAAGCCTATCCAGGAGATGTATTTTATCTACATTCTAGATTATTAGAGCGAGCTGCCAAGCTTTCTGATAAGCTGGGCGGTGGAAGTATTACAGCACTTCCAATTATTGAAACACAAGCAGGAGATATTTCTGCTTATATTCCTACAAACGTTATTTCTATAACGGATGGGCAGATCTTCTTACAGTCTGATTATTTTTATAAAGGAATCCGTCCTGCCATCAATCCAGGTCTTTCTGTTTCTCGTGTTGGTGGTGCGGCTCAAACAAAGGCAGTTAAAAAGGTTTCAGGAACACTACGTTTGGATTTAGCTTCTTATCGAGAACTAGAGGCATTCACTCAATTTGGATCAGATTTAGATGCTTCTACAAAGGCTAGATTGGATCGTGGAAAAAGAACTCAAGAAATTTTGAAGCAGGGACTTCATAAAACACTTTCAATGGAAGAAGAGGCTTTGATTCTTTATTGTTTGACTAGTGGAATATTAGATCACATAGAGGTAGAGGATTTAGCTCGATTTGAGGATCAATTATATTTAGATTTAAAGGTAAATGATGCTGGAAAAGAACTTGTTGCATATATTAAAGAAAATAAAGTTTTACCAGATAAGGAAAAATTAGATGCTTATCTGATGGCTTTTGCAAAAAGCTTTGAGTAGGTGATGGTATGGCAAATTCTTTACGTGAAGTAAAAAAACGAATTTCATCTACTGAAAGTACTGCACAAATTACAAAAGCAATGTATATGGTAAGTTCGTCAAAGGTAAAGAAGGCAGAACGTATTTATAAAAGTTATCAGGATTTTATGGAAAGAAAGGCAAATTTGGTTCGTCAGATGATTGCTAAAACCACAGAGGATTATACACATCCTTTGTTAAAGGAAAGACCAATAAAAAAGACAGCCTATCTGCTTGTTACTTCTGATCGAGGATTGGCTGGTGCTTATAATTCATCTATTTATAAGGCATTTGAGGAAAGAATTCGTTCATTAGAACAGAACAAAAATGATATAGTATGTGGTGCGATAGGTAAGCAAGGATTTGCCTATTTAAAAAGAGGGAAATATCCTTTAATTACAGAAACCCCTACCTTGGTTAGAGATGATGTTATGTTCATTGATATTTTGCCTCTGGCTAATCGGTTTATAGAGTCTTATAAAAATGGAGAAATTGACAAGCTTGTGCTTGTTTATAATCACTACATTAATAGTTTATCTTTAGAAATACGTTTTGAAGAACTGCTTCCTATTTCTACTTTAGAAAAGATGGAAAGTACAAGAGAGTATCTTTACGAAACGGGAATTGAAAAAACCTTGGATATAGTATTGCCTATGTATATTCAGGATATGCTATATGGAATTATTTTGGATGCAAAGGTTTCTGAGCATTCTGCAAGAATGAATTCTATGCGAAATGCAACAGATAATGCAACTGAGGTAATTGCAAAGCTACAATTATTATATAATAGAGCCCGTCAAGGAGCTATCACAACAGAATTGATAGATATCATTGGTGGAGCAAATGCGATAGGAGGGGATGCTTAATGTATGGTAAGGTCATTGAGGTAAAGGGACCAGTTGTTGATGTTTTATTTGAAGAAGGAAATCTTCCAAATATTAATGATGCGTTAACCATTCTTGTTTCAGAAGAAGAAAATCATGGAGTAGGAATTCGATTAACCTTAGAGGTTGCTTTACATATTGGAAACAGAATTGTACGATGCATTGCGATGGATTCTACGGATGGTTTAGTTAGAGGAATGAAGGTGTTTAATACAGAACACCCAATTATGGTACCTGTTGGAAAGAAAACCTTGGGTAGATTGTTTAACGTATTAGGAGAACCCATTGATAATAAGGAATCTTTACAGGATGAAGAGCATATGCCAATCCATAGAGATGCACCAAAATTAGAGGAATTGTCTTCAACTGTTGAAATTCTTGAAACAGGAATCAAGGTAGTAGATTTATTAGCTCCGTATATTAAAGGTGGAAAAATTGGATTGTTTGGCGGAGCTGGTGTTGGTAAAACCGTTCTTATTCAGGAGTTGATTCATAATGTTGCACAAGAGCATGGTGGAATTTCTGTATTTACTGGTGTTGGTGAACGAACAAGAGAAGGAAATGATCTTTATTCTGAAATGAAAGAAAGTGGCGTAATTAATAAAACCGCTATGGTCTTTGGGCAAATGAATGAGCCACCAGGGGCACGTATGCGTGTTGCATTAACTGGATTGACTCTTGCAGAACATTTTAGAGATAAGGAGCATCAGGATGTACTTCTATTTATAGACAATATCTTCCGTTTCACTCAGGCTGGCTCTGAGGTATCTGCCCTACTTGGACGTATGCCATCCGCTGTGGGGTATCAGCCAACTTTGGCTACTGAAATGGGTAAGTTACAGGAAAGAATCACATCTACAAAGTCTGGATCAATTACTTCCATTCAAGCAATTTACGTTCCAGCAGATGACTATACGGATCCTTCTCCTGCAACAACGTTTATTCATCTTGACGCAACAACTAATTTATCTCGTAAACTAACAGAAGAGGGTATCTATCCTGCGGTAGATCCTCTGGCTTCAACCTCACGGGCACTATCTCCTGAAGTTGTTGGAGTGGAGCATTATGAGGTTGCTAGACGAGTTCAGCAAATTATCCAAAGATATAATGAACTATTAGATATCATTGCAATTTTAGGTATGGATGAGTTATCCGAGGAGGACAAACTTGTTGTTTTAAGAGCAAGACGCATTCGGTTATTCTTATCTCAAAATATGTTTATTGGTGGACAGTTTACAGGCATTCCTGGTTCATATGTTCCAATCAAGGAAACTGTAAGAGGATTTAAAGAAATTTTAGATGGCATGCATGACGATCTTCCAGAGGAGGCATTCCGCTTGGTAGGTACAATTGATGATGTTATCCAGAAGGCAAAGACTTTACAATCATGAAGCTGATTGTTTCTACACATCAGGGTGTATTATATAATGAAGAGGTTGAATACATTGTAGCACATACCTCTGATGGAGAATTTGCTATTCTTAAGGAACATATTCCTGTGATTGCAGTTATGGACGAAGGCTATGTGAAGCTTATTAAGGATGGAAATGAATTTTATATTGCTATAACAAATGGCATATTAGAATTTCATGATAATATAGCTAGTGTGCTTGCACAGGAATCTCATCTTGGAAAGAGTAAGGAAGAGGCAAAATCTCTTTTAGAAGACTTTAGAAAAGAACGCTTAAATCAAAATCGTAAGGAACAGGTTGATTTCACGCAAAAGGAAAAAGAATTACGAGAGCATTTAAGAAATTCTAAAGCAGGTCAATTATAAAGAACTCATATTGAGTTCTTTTTCCTTATGGAAAGGAGTTACTTATGATAGAAGGAGTTTTATTTTCTGTTGGCTTTTGTATCTTTTTTGTTGTAACCTTTTTAGTGCTGCAAGCCTCTAGATTAGAAGAATGCTTTAAAAAAGGGAAAGTTGTTCATATACGCTTAGCATATTTTATGCTTTCGTTTATTATTGCCTTTTTAATAACCTTTGGTTTTTCTTATCTGATTCATTTATTTAAATTTTAAATTTTTTAAAAAATCTTTGTATAACCTCATAGGGAGTAGACCATACTACTAGTGAGGTGAAAGAAATGAAAGACAAAATTAAGAGATTTTTCATAGACAAGAAGGAATTATTAGTATTCATCACAGTAGTTGTTGTAGTATTTGCAACAGTGATTACAATTGCATCCTTAGCACTAAATGATACTCCAGTATCTAATGAGGATCCAATTGTAAAGCCAGGAACTGACGATGGAGAAAAACCAACAGTTAAACCTGGTGATGATGATCCTGTTGTTCCACAGCCTAAGGTGAAATTTGCTGTTCCTGTAAAAGGGGAATACAAGGTTGTAAGAATTTTCTTTGATTTATCCTTGTCTGATGAAGAGCTTGAAGATGCTATTATTACAGCAGGTAGCTATATGGTTGAATCTAAGGGAATAAGTTATGCAAAATCTGATAATAGCGTTTTTGATGTCTGTTCAATTTACGATGGCAAGGTAACATCAGTAGAAGAGGATGAACTAAATGGCGTTTGCGTTACTATTCAGCATGCTGATGGTGTTGAAAGTGTGTATTCTTCCTTAGCAGATGTAACTGTAAAAGTAAATGATACGATTACAGTTGGACAAGTTATTGGAAAAGCCTCTACATCTATTACAGACGTAGAAGCAGGAGTCCATGTCCATCTAGAGGTTAAGGTCAATGCTGATTATGTAAATCCAACAACTGTTTTTGGAAAAGAATTGTCTGAAGTACAAGTTGGAAAGTAAACCAAGAAAAATAAAAGGCACGAGAGTGCCAATTTTTCTTTTATAGAATTTTCTAATCATAAAAATATTTTTTTGAGCATAACTAATACTAGGTGAAGGACAATGGCTGAAACGAATTCTCGTGTGTTAGAAATGGCTTATTTAATGCTAGAAGGAAGAAGAACCGTACGTGAGGTTGCTAAAATGATTGGTTATTCAAAATCAACTGTGCATCATGATTTGACAACAAAGCTTGAAAAAATAGATCCACTTCTGTATGAACAAGTAAAGGATTTGCTAGATTATAATAAAAATGTCCGCCATTTGCGTGGCGGAGAAGCTACTCGGTTAAAGTATCAACAGGAACCTCAATTGGAAAAACACCCAAATCCATAATTTGTGTATCTCCAATCTTATAGGTAAAGCAATCTTCTTTTATTTTATGAAACATATTTTTTTTACAATAGCCTTGAAGGGTAACCTCAGTTAAAAATGAGGTTTTTTCTATTTTTATATACTTCATCATTTTTAAAATGGTTTGGTATGAGGAATAGGAGCAGGTAATTTGAAACTTGATTTGTTCCTCAACTTGGTATTTTAGCGTATTATCTAAAACTGCACTTGTTGCTCCACTATATGCTCGTACAAGCCCGCCAGCGCCTAAAAGAATTCCACCAAAATAACGAGTAACTACGACAAGAATATTTGTTAAATCCTGTTTTAGGATAACATCTAAGATAGGAGCTCCAGCTGTTTTTGCAGGTTCTCCGTCATCACTTATTTTTTGAATAGAGGCGTTTAGGCGGTAAGCAAAGCAATGGTGGCTTGCATCATAATATTTTCTTCGTATCAAACCAAGAATTTCTTCAATTTCTTCTAAAGAATTTACTCGATAGGCTTCAGCAATAAATCTTGATTTTTGTATGACAATCGTATTTTCATAGTTTCCTTGAATGAATTTCATAAATATCACCAAAGATATTATACAATGATTATTTTTTCTTTGCAAATAGGAACGTTTTGTTTTATAATTAATTTGGTGTTTGCAATGAATAAATTAAGATTAGGATTTGAAATTTTAAATATTCTACACAAGAACTCTTTTGATGCCTATATTGTTGGAGGGGCTGTAAGAGATTTTGTTCGCAATGCACCAATAGAGGATGTGGATATTGCTACTAACGCACTTCCAGAAGAGGTGTTTAAGCTTTTTCCTAAGGTTACCTATGAGGGAAAACCATATCTAAGCTGTCGTATTCATTTTAAGGGATGTATATTTGAGGTAACGACCTTTAGGAAAGAACTTACATATATAGATCATAGACATCCTGAATATGTTCCTGCTCAGACGATAGAAGAGGATCTTGTAAGAAGGGATTTTACAATGAATGCCCTAGCGATGAAGCATCCAGATCAAATTATAGATTTGTATCATGGAATAGAGGATATTAAGCAGGGAATTTTACGGATGATTGGAGATCCTGTTGTCCGATTTGATGAGGATGCATTACGTGTCTTTCGAGCTTTAGATTTTGTATCAAGATGGAATTATAAGTTAGAACAGAATATTTTAGATAGCTTTTCAAAGGATTATTTGAAATATCTTAAGGAGGAGCTTGTCATTTCTATGATAAAAAGGATAGCTACAAATCCTTTTCTGATTGGCCTTGCTTATATAAAAGAGTATCAGCTTTTACGCTCTTTTCCATTTTATCAGGTAGTATGCGAAGAAGCCTATGCTCAAGGCTATACAAAGAATATTTTTGCCTTGTTTTATGTGATTCATAATTTTCTTCCAGCAGATTGTAAGCTAACTAAGCAGGAGAAAACGAATGCCAAGGATATTGCCTTTTGGATTAGACATCAATTTGATAATATATCCTTGTATTATGGCAAATTAGATTGCTTAAATGAGGCAATTGATTTATATAATCATCTTTATGATAAGACTATGTCCTATGAAGAAATTGTTTTAAAGCGTCAAAAGCTTCCTATTCATAGTTCAAAGGATATTCAATTGGATTGGAGCAGGGTTCCTACTAAGGAACGTGGAAAACAAACAAAACGGTTGGAAATGGCAATTTTATTAGGAATAATCAAAAACAGGGAAAAAGAAGTAATACAGTTTTTAGAAACAGAGGAATAAAGTATGCGTTATACAATGATGGCTTTTATGGATTCATACAATGAAATAACCTTTTTAGTACAACGAAAGAACAGATTTAAGGCAAAGAGCTTTTATCTTTATGATGAAGATCATTTTCTTGAAGAATTGACAATAAATTATCAGTATAGTGAACATAATATGGTGAAAATTGGATTACAGGTAACAAACAATAAACTGAAGCTTCATCATAATTATTTTATAGTTGATGATTTGAAGCATCATGTTCCTGTTTATTCAGGAAGTATTGTAAGAACTTCAGAATTTGAATCTAAATATTTTTATGAGGGTAAACTGGGCTTTGAATATAGAAAGGAGTCAACAACCTTTCGTGTGTGGAGTCCAGTAGCAAAGGCGATGTATGTAAGTATTATATTGCCTGATGGATCACTAGACAGAAAGGATTTTTCCTACAAAAATCATGGCGTTTGGGAAGCAATCGTAGATAAGGATTTAGAGGGAGCAAGCTATGTCTATTATGTAAAAATATTTGATTACTATGAAAAAGTATTAGATCCCTATGGGATTTCAGCAGGAATCAATCGAGAAGCTAATTATATCATAGATACAAATAAGCTATATAAAATGAAATATGAAAAGCCATATTTCTCAGGCTATCCTGTGGATGCGGTTGTTTATGAAACAAATGTACGTGATATGACCTGTACTTTAAAAAATGAAAGAAAGGGAAGCTTTTTAGGATTAGTTGATGAGGATAAAAATAAGGGATTGAACTATATTTCTTCTTTAGGAGTAACTCATATACAATTTATGCCGATTTTTGATTTTGGTGGTGTAGATGATCAAAAAAGAGATTTATATTATAACTGGGGATACAATCCTGAACAGTATTTTGTTCCAAGTGGTTGGTATTCCTCTAATCCAAAGGACCCTTATTCTAGATTAAATGAAGTGTTACAGCTTGTAGATGAGGCTCACAAAAGAGGTATGCGAGTGATTATGGACGTTGTTTTTAACCATGTATATAATATGAAAAACTCTCCATTAGAAAAGCTCGTTCCTGGTTATTTTTTTAGAGTTGATGCCTATGGAAATTATACCAATACCTGTGGCTGTGGAAATGATTTAGCTACTGAAAAAAGAATGTGCTCTAGAATGATTGTAGATAATTTAGTTTATTGGGCAAAGAATTTTCACATTTCTGGTTTCCGTTTTGATTTGATGGGATTATTAGATATTGAAACTTTAGGAATTGCTTACCGCAAATTAAAAGAGATTGATCCTGATATATTGCTTTATGGGGAAGGTTGGAATATGCCAAATACAATTCCAGATGCCTATCGTCCACATATATATAATTCCTATAAAATGCCAAACTATGGATTTTTTAATGATAAATATCGAGACACCTTAAAAGGAAGTCAGTGGAATAAAAGTCTTGGCTTTGCCTTTGGACAAGCAACCTCTCCTAAAGAAATATTTTCATTATTGGGTGGAAGTGTACAAAGAGGATACCATTTTCAAACTCCAAATCAAAGTGTGAATTATGTGGAATGCCATGATAACTATACCCTATATGATTTTGCTACCTATGCATTAGGATTAGATGAAGAGCAGGCTATTTGTGGAGGCAAACTTGCTATACAAATGATTATAATATCCTTAGGCATGGTATTTCTTCATGCAGGACAAGAATTCTTTAGAACAAAAAAAGGAGTAGAGAATTCGTATAAATCTGAGGATTATATTAATCGCTTTGATTATAGCAGAAGAGATTTTTATCAAGAGGATATAGAGGGAATTAAGGATCTCCTTCAGATTCGCAAGCGATATCCAGAATTTAGAATGCAAAATCCATATGAGATTGAACAAAAAATGATATTCATAGAGGAACTGTCAAATGAGCATACGATTTGTTACTGGTTAGAGGGAATTGGATATCGGTTGACGATTGTTGTGAAAAATAATAAAGACTCATTTACATTGCCTCTTCAGCATAGTGAAATGATTTTCAATGGACATAGAGCAGTTTCTGTGCCACAGGAAAAATATGAATTAGAGGATATGGGTGTATATATCTTCAAGGAGGTAAAGTAATGGAAATTATTGGAAAAGTAGCAGCAATAAACACTTCTGATGGATTATCAAATCTGTCTATTGTTGATCAGGAGGGGACGCTATGGAATATTAAGGCTCCCTTGGACAAGATATTCTATATTGGGCATGTATATATTTTTACAGTAAAGAAAAATATAGGAGAGCGTGTGAGCTATCTTGTTGAAGGTGTTCAGAGTGTAGAAGAACTGCCTATCAAAGAAAGTGATCAGCTTTTGAGAAGGTTTTTTCCAAAATCTCCTTATACCTTAGAAGAGTCAATGGATATGGTTTATTCTGTTATAGAAGGAATAGGGAATGTCGTCATTCAAGGAATTACCAAATCACTTCTTGATACATATCAGAAGCAATTCTTTTTATATCCAGCAGCCTCTAGAATGCATCATACCTATGTTGGAGGACTTGCCTATCATACGATAGGTATGATTAAATTGGCAAAAGCCTTTTTAGAAAATTATCCTTATTTAAATGCGGATTATTTATACTCTGGAATTATTCTTCATGATTTGGGAAAAACAAAGGAGCTTACAGGAATAGAGGCTACGGAATATACCTTGGATGGACAGCTTTTAGGACATTTGGTTATAGGTGCTTTAGAGATTGGTAAAACAGCAGAGATCTTGGGCTATGGAACAACTAAGGAAGTTCAAATGCTTCAGCATATGTTAATTTCCCATCATGGACAGCCTCAGTTTGGAGCTGCAAAGCGTCCTATGACACCAGAGGCAGTTGCGTTATGGTATATTGATACCATTGATTCAAAGTTTAGGGTTTTAGGAGAAGAGCTTGACAAGACACAATCTAATCATTTCACAGAATCTATTGGGGTTTTGGATAAGGTCAAGATTTATAAGGGGTAGCTTATGATTGAAAAGTTGTTATCAAATGAAATTTATGTTGTATTAATCGCGATTGTGGTTACAGTATTTCCATTTCTGGTATGCTGTTACCATTATAAAAAGTATGGAATTTTACAAGGAGTATTTAGTATTTTAACAGTTCCTATGATCTTTAATGGAATTGGAGATTTGATTTGCTTTATATTTAAAGGTGCTCCTGATGCTCAAAAGGTATTTCAAGGAATCTTCTTTGGGCTAGATTCAATTGCCCAGCTTTATCGAAAGCTATTTAGCTTTACAGGCTGGCAATGGCTTTATGATACAGGCTGGATTTATATGCCTGCGATTTTGATTTTCATATTAACCTATGGATATAGCATTACATTTTATAAGAGAAGAAAGCACAAGAAAAAGAGGGAAGAGTAATGAATAAAAAATTAACTAGTTTCTTAGTGGAAAATAATTTTAGTCTTGAACAGGAGGGGGCTTATTCCTATATCAATGATTATCAGGTTTCTATTGGGCAGGATAGAATGCAAAATGCCATATATGGATCTATGGATACTGTGATTCAAATATATAGTCATTTGGAAATTGAACAGATGGATGCCATAAAAGGCTATCTTAAGGAAATGAAAAAAAGTCTTTCGATTACAAAATATGAGGTTACACAAATTGGGGTTTGCTTTGTAATTGTGAAGCATTATGATACTTTGCTAGATAGAATAAAACAAATCACAAGCTATATGATTTCTCAAAATGCCAAGAATAAGGAATATTGTCCAGTAACTGGAGATCCTTTAGATGAGGAAACTAAGAAAAAGCTTTACTATAATAATTTAGTGATTTTCCTTAATGCTGTAAGTGTTGATATTATAAATTCACAAATTGAACAGGAAGAAGAGGAATTTCAGGCAGCTCCAAATAATTACGCCAAAGGATTGCTAGGTGCATTTGTTGGTGGAGCATTAGGGGCTATTGTTTGGGTTGTTTTAGGAGCCTTAACGGGTATTATATCTGGATGGATTGCTTTTTTAATTGCTGTACTTGCGGGCTTGGGATATGATAAGATGAAGGGAAAACCTACCCATATGAAATTTGTCTTTTCTGCAATAGCTACTTTAATCTATGCAGTTGTCTCTATGTTTGTCATATATATTTTACTGGTTCGTAGTCTGATGATTACAGAAGGAATAAGTGGAAATCCTGTAAGCCTATTGTTTGAGCTTGTTTCTATTGATGAGGAAGTCCGTTCTGGATTTATAATGGATATGGTGCTCAGCTTATTCTTTGGAATTTTAGGTATAGGCTTTTCTTATCTTCAGATGAGAAAGTCTTTCCATCAAAAACAAGAAAAATTAAAATAAGATTGAATAAAGCATAAAATTTTGATAAAATAATAAAGTATATAAAATATGATGATGAAGGACAAGTAACAAAGCAATGTTATGAAAGAGAAGAGGAAGATAGGTGCGAGCCTCACATAAATAGCTTTGTGAATTCACCTTTGGAGTGATGCTAATACCATCCGTAGCTGGGCGTTAACCAAAAAAATGAGTGCTATAAGTTTTTATAGAACTAGGGTGGTACCACGGAAAGCATATTTCGTCCTTAGAAGATTATTCTTTTAAGGACTTTTTATTTTTAAGGAGGAAGAAAGGTTATGAATGAATTAGACGCATTAGATAAGGTGGTGGATTCCTTAGAGGCTGAACTGGAAACGGTTGAGGACTTAAACGCCTTACAGCAAAAAAAGGCAAGCTATCTAGGGAAAAAGGGTGTGATTGCTGAGGCTATGGCAAATATGCGTAATTTAACTATTGAGGCTAGAAAGGAAGTTGGAATGCGTTCAAATAAAATTAAACAGCTTTTGGAGGAACGCTTTGAACAGAAAAGACAGGCCATAGAGAATGCGATTATTGAAAAGAAATTAAAGAGTGAAGCTATTGATGTTACCTTACCAGGAGTAGCTCTTCCTGTTGGTGGAATTCATCCTTTAAATCAAACCATAATGGATTTAGAGGATTTGTATATTAGTATGGGGTATACTATTGCGGAGGGACCTGAAATTGAAACAGACGAATACTGCTTTGAAAAGCTGAATTTACCTAAGGGACACCCTGCAAGAGATATGCAGGATACCTTCTACATTGATGCAGAGCTTCTTCTTAGAAGCCAAACCTCACCTGTTCAGGTAAGAACTATGCTTGAAAAGAAGGGAGAGCCCATTAAAATTGTATGTCCTGGCAAGGTGTATAGAAGAGATGATGATGATGCGACCCATTCTCATCAGTTTATGCAGTTTGAAGGCTTAGTGCTAGGAAAGGATATTACTTTGGCTGATTTAAAGGGAGCTCTTTTGGAAATGGCAAGAAAAATGTTTGGTGAAGAAAGAGAAATACGATTACGTCCATCCTTTTTCCCTTTTACTGAGCCATCCGTAGAGGTAGATGTTTCCTGTGGATTATGTGGGGGCAAGGGGTGCTCCGTATGTAAGAATACAGGCTGGATTGAGGTTTTAGGTGCAGGAATGGTAAATAACAACGTACTTAGAATGTGTGGCTATGATCCAAAGGAAATTCAAGGGTTTGCCTTTGGAGCGGGTATAGAGCGTATTACAATGCTTAAATATCGCATAGATGATATTCGGAATTTTTATACCAACGATATTCGGTTTTTAAACCAGTTTAAGGAGGTTAAGTAAAATGAAAATTTCTAAAAATTGGTTAAAAGATTATTTGAATTTAGATGAAATCACAGATGATGAGCTACACCATAGGATTAGCTTTCATGTTTGTGAAATTGAGTCTTATAAAAAGCTTGTTAACGCAACCTCCTTATCTATTGGTAAGGTGGTAGAATGTGTTATGCATCCAGATAGTGATCACCTTCATATCTGTCAGGTTGAAATAAGACCTGGTGAGGTTTCCCAAATTGTATGCGGGGCTCCTAATGTATGCGCTGGTGTTAAGGTTATTGTTGCTCTTCCTGGGGCAGTTTTACCTGGTGACTTTAAGATCAAGCCTTCTAAGATTAGGGGAGTTGAGTCCTTTGGAATGCTTTGTTCCTTACAGGAGTTGGGAATTGAAGAAAAGTATATTGATGAAGAATTTAAAAATGGAATCTATTTATTAGATGAGGATGCACCTGTTGGTGAAGATCCATTAGTCTATTTAGGCTTTGACGATACTGTGATTGATTTAGATGTAACCTCAAATCGTTCTGATTTATTATCAATTGAGGGAGTTGCTTATGACATTGGAGCTACATTGAATCAGCAGATTTATCCTATTGAGCCTTCCTTTAGCTTGAGTAATAAAATGAATCCAGTTTCTGTAAAGGTTGAAACAGATAAATGCTATAAGTATCTTGCAAGATATATTGCAAATGTAAAAATAGCCCCATCCCCACAATGGATGAAAGCAAGACTTATCGCAAGCGGAATTCGACCTATTAATAACGTCGTTGATATCACTAATTTCGTTTTGCTTGAATTAGGACAGCCTCTGCATGCCTTTGATGCAGATCGTCTTGGAAATCAAATTGTTGTGCGAATGGCTAAGGATAATGAAAAATTAAAAACATTAGATAACATAGAGCGTACATTAAATTCAGATGATATTGTTATCACTAATGGTAAAGAAGCTGTATGTGTTGCAGGAGTTATGGGAGGACTTACAACAGAGGTGGAAGCAACTACCCAAAATATTATTTTAGAGGCAGCCTATTTTGATCCACTCTCTATAAGAAGAACCTCTAGTAAGCTAGGATTAAAAAGCGAATCTTCAACTCGCTTTGAACGTAAAATAGATTATGAACGTGTTGAACGAGCCTTGGATTATGCCACTCAGCTATTAGAGGAATTGTGTGATGCTGAAATCTATGATGGCATTGCCGAGGATGTTAAGGTCGTTATAGAGCCTAAATCGGTTGCTGTTACAGCGTCAAAAATTAATTCTATTTTAGGAACCTCACTATCAGAAGTGGAGGTGGAAGATATTTTTAAGCGATTGGCTTATGTCTATACAAAAAACAAGGAGGAGTATACAATTATTCTTCCTTCAAGAAGAATGGATTTAGAGCCTTCTGTTCAGGATATAGCTGAAGATGTTGCTAGAATTTATGGATATGATAACATTCCAACCACTTTGGCTAAAACAGAAGCAAGAGGAGGGCTAACCTATGAACAAAAGAGAACCCGTCTAATTCGTCAGATTCTTGCGAATATGGGATTAAATGAGGTTGTATCCTATTCCTTAATTGCAAAAAAGGATTTAAATCGTTATACGTTATCTTCACAAGAGCCTATATGCGTGATGATGCCAATGACAGAGGATCGTGCAGTAATGCGACAAAGCCTATTAAATGGTGTTATGGATGCAGTGGCTTATAATAAGGCCCGCAAGCAGGAGAATCTTGCTTTGTTTGAAATTGGTAAAACCTATTCAGTAAATAAGGAAGAAACTAAACTGGCAATAGCATTATCTGGCTTGTATTCCTCTCATCTTTGGAAGGGAGTTAAACAGGAGGCTAGCTTCTATCTATTGAAAGGAATTTTAGAAACCTTATTTGAGAAATTAAATATTACAGTTACCTTTACACCCTACCAGCAGATTTCCGTTTTCCATCCAGGAAGATGTGCTGCCATAATATATAAGGACAAAATGATAGGTGTGTTAGGACAGCTTCATCCTCGCTTCAGTAAGGAAATGGGTGTTGGAAATACAGTGGCTTTAGAAATAAGTATTGCAGATATTTTACAGGATTCTAAGCCGTTTAATTATCAATCCTTAAATAAATTTCCAACGATTGTTCGTGATTTAGCTATTGTATGCAAAAAAGATATATTAGCCTCTGACATTGAAAAGTTGATTAAGCAAACAGGAAAAAAGATGTTAACTCATATTGAATTATTTGATGTCTATACTGGAGAAAATGTAGGAGCCGATGAAAAATCCTTAGCATTTAAGCTTGTTTTTGAGGATTCAACAAAAACCTTAGAAACAGAAGAGGTAGATAAGATTATACGTTCTATTCTAAATCGCTTAGAGTTTGTTTATAAAGCAAGATTAAGATAAGTTGATAATTTTTAAAACCAATCGTTACTTTAGAAAACTAAAAACGGTTGGTTTTCTTTTGCTATTAAAAAATTGAAATCTATAAAAGAATAGGAGAATGGTCTTTTATAAAATTTTGAATTCAATTCTCATTGAAATAAAAATGAAGCTCTGTTCATCTTGAAATTTTTCTTTTCATTATGTATAATTTAGAAAGAAACTAGGTGATTTTATGGAAAGTATTTATAATTATACTGAGGATATGCTAAAGGAATACTGGATTTCTAAGGGAGAAAAGCCTTTTCGTGCATCTCAGACACTAGAATGGATTTATCGACATGATATTTCCTGTTTTGATGAAATCACCAATATGAAGAAGACCGTCATTGAGGAATTAAAAAAGGATTTTACTTTAGATGGACTTTCTTGTGTGACACAGCAAAAATCAGTAGACGGAACACAAAAATTTTTATTTCAGCTAAAGGATGGTAATTTGATAGAAACAGTGCTAATGCACCAGGAATATGGATATAGCGTTTGTGTTACAACTGAGGTTGGCTGTAATATGGATTGCCAATTTTGTGCAAGTGGTATGAAAAAGAAACTTAGAAATTTGGAAACATCTGAGATTGTATTACAGGTGGTAATGGTTTCTAGATTGGCTAAAGTGCGTGTTAGTCATGTGGTTATTATGGGAATTGGGGAGCCCTTTGACAACTACGATAATGTAATTCGTTTTATGAAAATTATCAATCATCCTCTGGGTTTAGAAATTGGGGCTAGACATATAACTGTATCTACCTGTGGAATTGTTCCTAAAATTATTGAATATGCAGATTTTGATTTACAAGTGAATTTGGCTATCAGTCTGCACGCTCCAAACAATACGATTAGAAACCAAATTATGCCAATTAACCGGGCTTATCCAATAGAAGATCTTGTAAGGGCGATTCAGTATTACATAAAAAAAACAAATCGAAGAGTTACCATTGAATACATTCTATTAAAGGGTCTAAATGATTCCATATCCTGTGCGGATGAGCTGGCTACCTTATTACACGGACTTAATGTCTATGTGAATCTAATTCCCTATAACGAGGTATCAGGAAAATCTTATGAGCGTTCTTTAAAAGAGGATATGATAGCTTTTTTTGACTGGCTGAAAAAAAGAAGAATCAATGTACAGCTTCGTAAGGAGCAGGGCTCTGATATAGATGCAGCCTGTGGGCAGTTGAGAAGCAAGCATATGAAATTGTAGAATTGTAAAAAACTCAAACTAAAAAGAGGAATAAGAAAATGCCATTCATAGAAACTAAGCATACCTTTGCCGCGGTTGATAAAATAAAGAAGGATTTAACAAATTTTTTAAAAATTATTAATATCATTTGTTTGATAGTTTTCTTTTTTTATTATACATATTTAATTTATACAAATTATAAATCTCCCTTTTATCTTTCTATTTATGTTATATTATTTTTCACGCTGTTTTCAACTTTTCTTGCAGAAGTATTGATAAAAGGCAAGACTAGTGATTCACGAAAAAGCAAAGAATTAAATTAGAACGCAAAAGACTAATCAAAGGCATAATTAAAATTGTTAAATATTTAGCAAAATTTATTACCATTTGTATTGCATTATATGATCTCCTTCATCATGAATGGACTAGACCAGCTTTAATAACGAATTTTGTTTCCATAGTAATTTTAGGTATTCAATTGATAGCGGAGTTTGTTGTTCACTATCTTAATAAATATATAGATTATATTAAATTTAGTGTAGAGTTAGACATTGAAGCAAGCTCAGCAGCAAGACTTATGATGAGAAAACAAATGAAATCTGCCAAGCTTGAAAATCAAGTTTCTATTATAACAGGGAAGGATATTCATACCATTCAAGAAAATAAAATTATTAGCAGACTTAAAGAATCAGCAGAGGTATTAAAAAAGGAAAAAGAAGAAAAGCTGAATTCACATATAGAAAAAAATAAGCAAGAAATAAAGAATCATAAAATAATGCTGAAACAAAAGAAAAAAGCTGAGAAGAAAAATAAAATCGCATAGAATATATTAGATTTGTTTATGCTTGTTCAATAAAACTATATGGAAAACAATTGTAAATTAAGGAAAAAAGTAAAACGATAGATTATATTGAAAAATAAAAAAATAAATTGTATAATCAAAGTGTGGGAGATAGTAGGTAAAGGGTATAGTTTTAGTAGATTTGTCAAAAAATGTTGTTTAATTAAATATTTGTTAAAGTTGCATACGCTCCTCACAAAGAAGGGCGTTTTTTTGTTTTCTTATATAAAATTTTGGTTAGTTTGAATAAAGAAGTTGGAGGTCAAAGAGAGATGTAATATTTTAAAGTCAATCTCCATTTTAAAAATTTAATATTTGTTTGTAATACTTTTAAAAAGAAAGTTGAGGAAGAAAGATGAAAAGAAAAGCATTATTTTTATTTGTATTTTTAAATTTATTTACTTTTGTTTTGTTTTCTTGTGCTACATGTAAACATGATTATGTTTGGAATCATAATGAGGAACAGCATTTTCAAATTTGTAATAAATGTAGCAAGGTTATCAACAAAAGTTCTCATGAGGCTAACTGGCAAGTTATAAAAGAGGAAACATGTAAAGAGGCAGGGTTAAAGGAATTTAGATGTGAAACTTGTAACTATGTTATGAATCAAGAAATAATGCCAAATGGGGATCACGAGTTCCAGCCATTTACCACAGAATCATCTTGTACTAAGGATACTATTTATGGAAAGACTTGCTTACATTGCGATGAACAAGTATTAGAGTATGTTGATTCTTGTACAGGGCATCATTTTTCAGAATGGGAAAAAGAAACTGAAAATACTTGTTCACAAACTGGATTAGAAAAGCGAGTTTGCTTAAATGAAGGATGTGGTCTTGAAGAAAAACGGGAAGTTAAAAAGGTCAGTCATGATTTTACCATTGAACAAACTATAACTCGTGATGATACGTTATTATATGAATGCAAAAATTGTGGATTAACCTATACGCGTCATAGACAAGATGAAAACTGTACTTATTGTGATTCCATTGAACTTTTTAACCAAAGTACAAACTTCACATTTAATATTATTTGTTTTGAAGATGAGCAGTATATTAAAGAGCATTTAAAAATTTATTTGAATTTTTTGGATGGAACTCAAAAAGCAAGTGAATTAGAAATGGAATATAGCATCACTTTACTAGGAGATGGCCTATGTCAAATAAAAGGAGACTATGATTCTGGAGAAACGTATATTGCAAAACTAAATGGAGAGTTAAGATTTGAAAAGTATCTTACAAGTAATATAGTATTTACAACGACTTTTCTATCAGATAATATTGTTGAATTTAATGACGAATTAAAATTCATAAATGATTATATTTCATTAGATTGCTCAGAAAATTCGGAATGCTTTTATTTAACTGTTTTAGATATAGGCACATTAGAAGAAGATGATATAATTTGCATTGGCGAGATAAATTCCATAGAAGAATTAAAAACAATTAATTTATTTGAAGAAAAATCCCCAGCCATAACTTTTGGAAAAGTTCAAAGATGCTATAAAATTGATGGCGGATGGAAAATAATATTAACTTATCCTCAGTTAGATGAAATATTTAAAGACTTGGATTTCTATGAAAAAGGAAGTGTAGATTTAGAAAAATTAGGTGTTGATATAGAAGAAATTAAACCAGAAGTGGAAGCGGCATTTATACAAAGTGAGGAATTTATTAATTTTTTAGCTGTATATCATGAAACCGTAGAAACGTATGCGAAAGAACGCGGCTATGATTCAGTACGACTAAATAAAGAAAATCAAAAAGGCTTGTATATCTCTTCCCCTGAAATAAAAATTTCTGGTACAAAGTTTTCAATTCGCTTAAATGGTGGTGCAGAAACTCCAATTACTGTACAAGGAAAGAATATAGGAAATATTTCAGTAGATTTTTCAGCTTTTGCAGAAGTACAATTTATATTTTCTTTAAATATAAGTTTTAAGAAAAAATGGATTTTTATTACAGGAGTAAAGTATATTGATATACAATTAAAGCAATTAGATTCTTTTGATTTTGACTTTAAAATAAAAATGAATATTGAGTATTCTTCAGAAGAAACAGAAGAAAAGGATTATGTTTATAATACAGACCCTAAGAGTCATAAGCTTCATGTGAAAAATTGTAGATATCTTGAAAATGTTCAAGATAAAAGCAAATTAGAATCACTTAATCAAAAACAGGCTTATATTAAATATCACGAAGGGGTTGCTAGTGAGTGTCAAATTTGCTTGCCTATTGAAAAATTAAATAGAAAGTCATTTGTTATTAATGCAGATAGGAAAATAATTCATTGTTTAAATTGTAATCACGTAAAAAGAATGAATTTTGATAATGCCATATTTTCATCAGATTCAGCTCAGTCTCTTAATAGTAAGGGATATTCCTATTGTAGTTGGTGTCAGCCAGAACTCAAGGAAAGCTTAGATTTTGAAGAACAAATGTTGGAAACTTTGAAATATGAAAATTGGAAAGAGCATATAGAGGAAATCAAGCAATGGGCTAAGAACTCTAATGTTGATGAGTATAAGCCTAAAGGAATACGTTTAGGAAGTGTACATTTTAATGTCGCAATATTATTTACTGTTAACCTAGATATTAGCTTAATAATTAATTTTAAGCTGGAAGCATCGTTAGATTATAAGTATCAAATACAGCATGAATTAGTTTATGGTATGAGAATTCAAGATGGAAGAACCCAAACGTATAATTCCTCTAAGGAATTGAATTCTAAAAACGAATTAGATTTGATGGGAAGGCTTGATGTTACTGTTGGAGTACAGGCCGATCTTTATGTCAGCGTTATAGGATTATCGAAATTAATACGTGCTGGATTTACAGCCGAAGTAGGAGCGTATGCCAGTGCAAGTGGGGTTGTTCATCAAGGATTTGAAGATAAAAAGAATTATGGTGGCGCGTATTTAGAAATGGGAATATATATTCAAATAGATGCGTATTATAAAGTATTTGGATGGAACGGAAACCTGTCCTTGATTGATACTAAATTCCCTATCCTCCAATTTGGATATGATAAGGTATATTATGCATTTGTAAATCCTATTGAGTATTTAGATTTATCTTTAGATTATACTTTGGAGGAAGAAAAATTTTTAACTTTAGAGTTTATAAATGTAAGGAATTTAAATTCAGGAACAGAAGTGCTGCATTTTAATAATAATGATGGAAAATATTCAGTAATTGTCACTTTATCAAACGGAGAGTATTGTAGATATGAAAATGGAAGAATTCTAATTAATGATTCAGCTCCATGCCAATTTGAAGACATTCTAAGAATTCAGATTGTTGGAGATTCTTCTTGGAAAAACTATATTCCAAACAATGCTACTTTTTGCTTAGATGACTACCTTATTCCTATCTACTATTATAGTGAGAATAGGCATAATTTTATTGCAGTTGAAAATAAGCCAGCTGATTGCTTTTCAGATGGTTATACCAAATATTCATGTGAGGTATGTAATCAAGAAAGGGAGGAAACTGAACCTCAATTAAGTCATCAAGTACAAATTAATAAAGGACATGCTGCAACCTGTTGGGAAAACGGAAAGACAGATGAGATGATTTGCTTATTATGCAATAGTGTCTTAATTGAAAGCAGTGTGCTACCTGTTTTGGGACATAAGTTTAATGAAAAAGGAATTTGCTTACATTGTGGAAATGATGAGAATGACTGCATAAGTATTGGGTTGGAATATAAACTTGCTGAGGATGGAAAATCTTATAGTATTGTGGGAAATGGGCAAAATACGGATTCTAATTTAGTCATTCCAGAGGCCTATTTAAACATACCTGTTACAACGATAGAAAGAAATGCTTTTGCGGGATCTAGTTATGTAAGCATAAGTATAGGAAATGGAATAAAAAATATAGAGGAGAATGCTTTTGCCAATTGTAACAATTTGCGTAATTTAAAAATTGGCAAGGAAGTAACAGAAATAAATTCAAATCCTTTCAGAGATTGTTCTTCATTAGAATATATTATTGTAGATTCAAACAACACCTCATTTGTGAGTGAGAATAATTGTATTCTTTCTGCCAACAAATCAACATTGTTTGTAGGCTGTAAAATGAGTATTATTCCTGAAGGAGTAACGAACATTCGATTACTAGCATTTTGTGGTTGTAGTGATTTAAATAGCATAGTAATTCCAAGCACAGTTGATACTTTGCAACCACAGGCTTTTCTGGATTGTACAAGCCTTGAAATTATTATATTGCCAAACTCACTAAAGTATATAAATTATAAATGCTTTGAAAATTGTCCTTTAAAAAATATATATTACGCTGGGAATTCTATTTCTTGGGATAGAATAAATATTGATAATAAAGATCTTAAACTTGAAGAAATTGTATATTTCTACTCATCTTCAAAGCCAACTTCTAAAGGCAATTATTGGTATATAGAAGAGGAACAAATTAAAATATGGAATTATTAATTTGGCATTAGAATTATTTAAACAAGCATTAGATTTTGCCTAATTATTCAAGGGGTATGGGAGTCACCCTCTCATACCCCTTGATTTTTCAAATTAAAGCAAAGAAATAGTATAAGTTTTTTATAATGTTCTTGTTTTTTGAAAATACTATAACTGGTGATTTTATGAAGTTGATTTTAAGACTTTGGTTGGTTACATTTGGTATAATTTTAGTATGGGTGTATTTTTTATTTATATCACCTAAAATTTTTAATAATCATATCATTACCATTCCAAATGTAATTAACCTAAGTGAAGAACAGGCAACTAAGGAGCTTGCCAGAAACAAAATAAAATATCAAATTACCTATGTGGAAAGTGAGAAAGAGCTTGCGATGAAGACAGTGCCCTATGCAGGAACTAAAATCAAGTCTGATTATGTGATATCCTTGTATGTTGGTAAGAAAATGCCTATTGCTTACAAAAGCTATTTAGGAAGAATTTATGAGGATATTGCAGATGAAATTGAATTAATGTGTAATAATTATGGATTAAAGCTCAAAGTAGAGTATGAAGAAACTGACTTTACCATTGCTGGTGTTATCATAAAAGAATCTCTCACTGATGGATCTGTATTAAATCAGGGGGATGAGCTCTGCTTGACGATTTCTTCTAATCATTCTACTTATATGCTTCCTGATTTTGTTGGATTATCTTTGTCTGAGGCAGTAAAACTGATTGACGAATATCATATTAAAGTCAATTTAACTTATATTTCAACTCCAGTAGATGAGGATATCATCATTTATCAGTCTACTCCTGCCAATACATTAATCCAAAAAAATAACCCCTATGCTTTAGATCTTTATGTGTCTAAAGGAGTGAAGGACACGACTATTATTGATGTGGAAACCTTCATAGAGGTCATTGCTCATTTGGGATATGAATTAGAGGTAAATTATGTAAATTCCAACGAATTAGAAAATAAATTAGTTGCGTTTCAGGTCCAAAAGTTATATGATATTAATAGAGTTAAATATATCCTTTGGATTACAAAATAGGAGAACGCATGCAAGGAAGAATTATTAATTTAAATGGCGGAAAATATCAGGTGGCATTAGAGGACAATTCTATTGTTACAATACCAGCAAGAGGTAAGTTTAGAAGCATCAAAACGATTCAGGCAAACCCTAACAGCTTAAGCAAAAAGGAAATCACACAAATTGTAAAGGTTTCTCCTAAGGTTGGAGATTTTGTTAGTGTAGCTGATGGTCGGATTGATACTCTTTTAGAAAGAAAAAATGAGCTTGTTCGTCCTGATATTGCTAATGTGGATCAAATTCTTTTAGTTTTTGCTGCTAAAGAGCCAGACTTTTCTTCCTATCTTTTAGATTTATTTCTTGTAAACATTACAAGGAAGCATATTTTTCCTATCATAGTTATAACAAAAATTGATAAAATGACTAAAGAAGAGCTAATAAATCTAAAAAAAGAATTAAGCTATTATGAGCAAATGGGATATCCAGTTTGTTATGTGAATAGTAAAACAAAGGAGGGCGTTTCTTTAGTTGCTGAGCTACTGGAGGGAAAGGTTACGGTTTTGTCTGGACAGACGGGTGCTGGGAAATCGACCTTAATTAATGCAATTCTTCCAAATTTTGAATTAAAAACACAGGAAATCAGTCAGGCCCTGGGAAGAGGAAAGCATACCACTCGTGAAACAACGCTTTATTCCTATAAGGCTGGTTATATTGGAGATACTCCAGGCTTTTCAAAGCTAGATGTGATTGGAATAGAAAAAAGAGAGCTATCTGGTTTGTTTGTTGAATTTTCAAATGAATTTTGTCGCTTTAAGGATTGCTTGCATCAGAAGAATGCAAAGGAATGTGGCATTCATCAGGCTGTATCAAAAGGAAAAATTTTATCCTCTAGGTATGAAAACTATTTAAAAATGCTGTCACTTATTGAAAAGGGGGAAAAAAGATAATGGAAATTTCTTTATCCATTTTAAATATGAATTATAATCATTTAGGAGAACAGTTAAGTTTGCTTAAAAATGAAATTAAATATCTTCACTTAGATGTTATGGATGGACATTTTGTTCCAAACATTAGCTTTGGGCCTGCTTTAATGAAATCTATTCATAAGGAGCATTCCTTTGTTTTAGATACTCATTTAATGATTTCTAATCCTAAGGAGTACATCAAGAGCTTTGTAGATGCTGGAAGTGATTGTATTACCTTTCATTTGGAGGCTGTTGATAATGTAGCTGAGCTCATTGAATATATTCATAGCTTTGGGGTTAAGGCTGGAATATCCATAAAACCAAACACAAGTGTAGAAGAGCTTATTCCTTATCTTCCCTATATTGATTTACTACTAATTATGTCTGTTGAGCCTGGATTTGGGGGACAAAAATTTATAGAAGCTTCTCTTGCTAAAATAAAGCAATTAAAAGAGTGGAAGGAAGACAAGGGGTATTCCTATCTCATAAGTATTGATGGTGGCATTACAGATCAAACCATAAGTCAGGTGTTTTCTTATCTGGATTTGGCGGTGGTTGGGTCCTATATCACATCTGCAAAAAATCCAATAGAAAATATAAAAAGGCTTAAGCATATTTTTAATAGCTAATTCATAAATTATACTAAAGGTGATACCCATTAGAATAATTATCATTAAGCTTCCAAATTTCTTAGTGAAGTTCTTAAGCTTGTTTAGCAGGAAAAAATAAATAAGATAAAAGGATAGAAATTGTTTTTTTTAAATGATTTCTATTTTTTTTATAAAAAATGAAAAAAACTATTGACAGTTGAATGTGTATTCAACTATAATATGAATGGTTGAACGAATATTCAACTAAAAAGGAGGATGAGAGAGATGAAGGAATTTGTAGACTGTGAAGTTGAACATCCGCATAAGACGCTGATTCAAGAGGTAAAGACCTTAATGCCAGCAGAAGAGCATCTTTATGATGTTGCTGAATTGTTTAAGGTTTTTGGAGACTCTACTCGAACAAGAATTTTAGCGGCACTATTTAATCATGAGCTGTGTGTATGTGATATTTGTATGATTGTAGAGATGACAAAATCAGCTGTATCTCATCAGCTTAAGGTTTTAAGAGACTTTAACTTAGTGAAGTATCGTAAGCAAGGAAAAGAAGTATTTTATTCCTTAGCAGATGAGCATGTGTTTTTAATCTATGAAAAGGCTCTTGAGCATATTTTAGAAAAAAAGGAAGGTATAGAAAAATGAAAAAGGTATTTAAATTAGTTGATTTGGATTGTGCTAATTGTGCAGCAAAGATGGAAAGAAATATTTTGAAAATTGATGGCGTCCAATCAGCAAATGTTAGCTTTATGTCACAGAAGCTAATGATTGAAGCTGATGATGAGCGCTTTGAAGAAATTATGGATGAAGTGGTTCGTGTATGCAAGAGGGTAGAGCCTGACTGTATAATTAAGCGATAAAAATAGTAAGGATACATATATCTTAACGATTTAGGCTTTGTGCTGGTATAGAGGATTAAAATCATAGATAGAGGTATCCATAGGAATGGAGGAAGTATGAAATGACAAGAAGACAGAAAAAAAATTTGATTAGAATTTGTTTAACGCTTTGTGCTTTTATTGTCTTATTTACTGTGGACCATATTTTTCATTTGGATCAGGTCATACCTGATGAAAAGCTGAGTTGGATTCTTCCAGCATGTCTTTATCTGCTGGTGTATTTATTTATTGCTTATGATGTACTTTGGAAAGCAATTAGAAATATTTTTCATGGACAGATTTTTGATGAAAATTTTTTAATGTGTGTTGCTACCATTGGTGCTTTTGCAATTAGCTCCTTTGATGAGGCTGTGGCAGTTATCCTTTTTTATCAGGTTGGAGAATTCTTCCAAAGCTATGCGGTAGGAAAATCCAGAAAATCCATTTCTAGTTTGATGGATATACGTCCAGATTTTGCCAATGTAATCCGCAATGATTCCATAGAAATGGTAGATCCTGATGAGGTTGAATTAGAAGAAATTATTGAGGTGAAGCCTGGGGAAAAGGTGCCGTTAGATGGCATAATTGTAAAGGGATCTTCAACATTAGACACAAAAGCCTTAACTGGAGAATCTCTGCCAAAAGAGGTAAAAACTGGTGATGAAATCATTAGTGGCTGTGTAAACCTCACACAAACGCTTCAAATTCAGGTCAAGAAGGCGTTTTATGACTCTACGGTATCTAAAATACTAGATTTAGTAGAAAACGCCTCTAGCCAGAAATCTAAGGCAGAAAACTTTATTACGAAATTTGCCAAGTTTTACACGCCAACGGTCGTTATTTTAGCTATTTTATTAGCTGTGATACCAGGAATGATTACAAGGGACTATCTGGTTTGGATATATCGCGCATTAAACTTTTTAGTTGTTTCCTGCCCATGTGCTCTTGTTATTTCTATTCCATTATCCTTCTTTGCAGGTATTGGTGCTGCCTCCAAATATGGGATATTGATTAAGGGGTCTAATTATCTAGAAAAGTTGAATCAAGTAAATACCTTTGTCTTTGATAAAACGGGAACCTTAACAAAAGGAAACTTTGCAGTTACAAGGGTTATTCCTGAGGAAAGAAGAGAAGAAATTTTAAAGCTAGCAGCAATTGCTGAGGCCTCCTCTAATCATCCCATTGCCAAAAGTATATTAGCTGTGGTAGGATTACAGGAGGAAAAGGGATATACCTTGACAGATATTGCAGGACAAGGAATTTTGGCGGTTTCAGGAGATACAACGATTTATTGTGGGAATGAGAAACTTATGGCCTCCTATGGTATTGAGTATCAGACCTTTGAGCCTATGGGAACGACAATTTATGTTGCTAAAAATAAAGAATATATTGGCGCTATCTTCATTAGTGATGAAATTAAGGAGGAAGCTCAAGAGGTTATAGAGTCTTTAAATCAGATGGGAAATGAAACTATTATGCTTACAGGAGATAATGAAACCATTGCCAAAGCGGTTGCCACTAGACTGGGAGTTACCTCTTATAAGGCATCCTTGCTTCCCCAGAATAAGGTGGAGGAGGTTGAAGGACTTCTTGCGAGAAAAAAAGAAAAAGAGTATTTATCCTTTGTGGGGGATGGTATAAATGATGCTCCTGTATTAATGCGTTCAGATATTGGAATTTCTATGGGAAGTGTTGGCTCAGATGCTGCCATAGAGGCTTCAGATATTGTCTTAATGCAGGATGACCTAAGAGGACTTCATATTGCAAAGCGTATTGCTAGAAAGACAATGCGAATTGTATTTGAAAATATTATCTTTGCTTTAGGCGTAAAGGCTGTGGTTTTAGTTCTTTCAGCTTTAGGGTATAGTAATATGTGGTTAGGTGTATTTGCTGATGTTGGTGTTGCAATATTGGCAATATTAAATGCTATGCGTTGTTCAAAAATCAAATGAAATAAAAGGCTTCAATTTGTAAAAGAAATTTGAAGCCTTTTATTTTTTTGTGATAAAATTAAAATATCTTCTAAAAAAATCTTTAGATATTCGTTCTATATAGTAGGGGTGAGGGAAAGTGGATTTGGAAAAAGAAGTAGAAAAGTATAAATTGGGAAATGAACTGGCCTTTCATCAGATTTACAAGGAAACAAGGTCATTAGTTCAGTTTGCAATTTATTCCTATATTCCAAATCGTCATATTGTTGAGGATTTGATGCAGGACACTTATGTAAAAGTTCATCAGAAAATAAAAGAGTATCACCAGAAAAGCTTTCGTTCATGGATTTATCTAATTGCTAAAAATACAGCACTAGACTATTTGAAAAAGAAAAAGGAAATGATTATGGATTCTCTTGATGTTTTTCCTGATATGAGCAGCACGCATCCCTTTTTGTATTATGCAATCCGTCATCTTAAAGAACTGGAGCGTGAGGTTTTCCTGATGAAGGTATTGTGTGGCCACACATCAAAACGCATTTCAGAAATCTTAGAAATAAAGCCTTCAATGGTTAACCAGTATTATCTTTTAGCAAAGCAAAAATTAAGAGAATATTTAAAGGACGTGGAAGAATGAAATTAAAGAAATATGAAAAAAGACTGAAAAAGGAATACAAAGAAACCTTTGTGTCTAAGAAAATAAAAAGTAAAAGATATATTCAATTTAAGCTTAGGTATGTGGTAGCTACTGTGCTTGGAATTTTACTTGTAGGTTTGTTTATACAACACCTTTGTGTATTAGGGCATAATGCAGCAGTAAAAAAGCATAATCTAGCCATTCGTCAAAAGGTTTATGATGTAGAAAATTCAAGCGCGCTTACAAAAGTAAAAGATGAGAAGGAAATAAATACTATTATTTTAAATTATAAAAATGAGAGTACCTATCAAGAGAAGGAAACCTCTATTTTGAGTAAGATATTTTCTTTGCGCATTGGCGGCTGTGCTGGCAAGGCTTATGCACCTCAACCAGCCCCAGGAGATTCAGGATCTAAGGATGCTTTTCATACCAATGTACAAATTGAGGGGATAGAGGAGGCAGATGTTGCTAAATCAGATGGAAGGTATATCTATTACTTGAATCTAAGCACACTTTTTGTTTATGACATGACAGAAGAAAAAAATATTGCAAGTATTCAAGATGATGGCTATGAGCTTTTTATTTATGAAGATATAATAATTACAATTGGAACAGCTTCGACCTGTATTTATGAGTTTACACAAAATGAATTAAATCAGCAAAAGAAGATTAGCTATAATTATTATCTTACCTCAAGAATGATGAAAGACAGCTTATATTTAGCTTTTGGAGATTATGTAAAAGAAAATCAAATTTTATATAACAATTGTTATTATGATGCTTGTAGTAATCCAAATTACATTTACACCCTTTATCATTTAGATCTGAAGACGCTAGATACTAAAGTGGTACAGCTTTTAGCATCAAAAGATACAAAGCTTTATGCTTCTAATAATGCCTTCTATTTTGCCTCTTTAGAAAAACAATATACATCAATTTCTATTTTCTCTTTAAGCTTAGAGCCTATGGGGGTTATTCGTGTTCGCGGATATGTATTAAATCAATTCTCTATGGACGAATATGATAATTACTTTAGAGTGATTACAACAGATACTTCTAGAAATGCAGAGGAGTTGAATACAATATCCATTTTTGATTTAACTACCTTGACTCGAGTTGGTTATTTAGATCAAGGAATTGGAAAGGAAAGACAGGTTGTTAAATCAGTTCGATTTGATAAGGAAATTTGTTATGTGGTCACGTATGAAACGAAGGATCCCCTTTATGAAATTAACTGTTCTAACCCTGAAGAACCAATCATAATCTCAGCCTATGAAGCCCCTGGCTATTCAAGTTATCTTCATCCTTTTAAAATGGGAGATAAGGAGTATGTATTTGGGCTTGGATATACAGATAATGGGAGTATGAAAATTTCAGTCTATGAAAGAACCGAAGGGACTACACAAGTTGGGAATGACTTTATACTGAGTCAAAACGAGTATTACACCAAAGCAGATTATTATAATCCAAATTTAAATGAATCCATCTTTAATAATCATAAGGCGCTATTTATATATGAGGAGGATAGCTATCTTTATTTGGGGATGGCAGTGGCCTTTGATGCTTATCTAATTTTTAAAATTGATGTCACCTCAGAAGAGGTAATTACAATATATCAAGACATTACTTTAATTCTAGTTAGTTGGGAAGAATCCCTATCTAGAGCCTTTTTGAAAAATGGAAAGCTTTATATAACCAACTATAATCAAGTTATTGTAAGGTCTTTTACAAATGAGTAGAAAAATGGGAATGAGGCTCCTATTGATTTTTTTGATTGTGATGCTGACAAGTAGCTGTATAGAAAATGAATATAAAGAATATGAAGCAAAGATGATTTCTAAAATTGAAACAGAGATTTTGGGAGAGTATCATATGTGGACTAGGTGTAAACGTATTTTTGATTTTGAGCAAAATCAAGTCCTTGACATTATAGATGTAGATGAGGAAGCATTAAATCAATTTAAACAGAATTCTTATAATGATTTTGAGTATGATGATATTAACAATCAAAAAAAGGTAATTACTACCTTTACTGAAGACAAAAAGATAACGTTTATTAAAAATATAATATTTTTAAATATCTATTCTTGGCAGGATGACTATATTTCAAAGGATGTAGTATGTGGTAGTAGTTCAAGCATAACTATTTATTTTACAGATTGCACCTATAAGTCTACTATTTTCTATTATCTATATCCTAAAAATTATGAAAAGATTGTGTCGTGCTTTCAAGATTCATTTGAGGTTGGATGCTGGTATAATTCTTAAAAATTACTTTGTTTTTTTAAGAAACAGAGATTTTTAAAGCCCCTAGAAGTGTGAATTTTAAATTGACAAATTGAGTGAAAAATGATAAAATAATTAGCGTCGAACAGCAACAAAACGGCGTAGAATTTCGTCAAGATTTTCTATGCCGTTTTTTCTATTCTTCGTAGGTTTCAGACGCTCTTTACTCTGAGAAAGACGAATACTTTTTAGGAGAATATTATGAATGATAAACAGAATTATGAAGCCTTAGGAAAAGAAAAAATCTCTAAGCTGATGGTTAAATTTTGTATTCCGTGTATACTATCCTTGCTGGTAAGCGCCTTATACAATATTGTTGACCAAATTTTCGTTGGAAATAGCGAATTATCTACATTAGGAAATGCCGCAACAGGAGTAGTGTTTCCAATATTTATTATAGCTCAAGGCTTTGCATGGTATTTTGGTGATGGTGTAGCGGCATATATTAATATCCACCAAGGCAAGAAAGATACAGAAAAAATTCACAAATGTGTAGGAACTGGAATGGTGCTTACTCTAATTGCAAGTGTCCTTTTATTAGCCATATTTTATCCACTTAAGATGAAAATCCTTATGCTATTTGGTGCATCTGAAAATAGTATTGGCTATGCAGTAGAGTACTTCAATATCATCCTTGGATTTTTCCCAATTTATATGCTATCTAATATGATTAATGCCGTAGTTCGTGCAGACGGAAGTCCATCTTGGTCTATGCTTTCTATGCTTGGTGGAGCAATTGTCAATATTATTCTTGATCCAATATTTATCTTTGCCTGTAAGTGGGGAATGTCTGGTGCCGCATGGGCTACTGTAATAGGGCAGGTTGTTTCATTTGTCATTTCAATTGCTTATCTATTTCGCTCAAAAACCTTCCGTCTTTCTCTAAAAAGCTTTATTCCTGATTTGAAAGAATATGGAGAGGCCTTTAAGCTGGGAATTTCCTCCCTAATTACTCAAATGACAATAGTTGTTATTTCTCTTGTTTGCAATATTATGCTTGCTAAATATGGCTCTATGTCAAAGTATGGTGTGGATATTCCTATTGCCATCATAGGAATTGAAAGTAAGGTATTTACAGTAGTAATTAATATTGTTGTAGGCATTGTGCTTGGTTCTCAGCCCATCATAGGATATAACATGGGATTAGGAGATTATGGCAGAGTCAAAAAGCTATATCGAGCAATATTACTTTCAACACTTGTTGTAGGACTGCTTTCCACAATTCTATTTGAAGCTGCTCCTGATGTGGTTGTAGGAATGTTTGGTAAGCCAACCAATATACCCAATCCTGATGATTATTGGGAGTTTGCACGCTTGACCTTCCGAATTTTCCTTGCACTAGTTACATTTACTTGTACGATAAAAATGACCTCTATATTTTTCCAAGCTGTGGGTAAACCAGTATTTGCTGTGTTAACATCTCTTATAAGAGATATCATCTGCTTTGTTCCGTTGATTTGTATTTTACCAATATTTCAGGGCATAAATGGAATTTTGATTTCTGCGCCAATTGCAGATTTAATTGCTATGCTTGTAACAGCAATTTTGACAATTTTATTTTTTGTTCAGCTTGACAAAACGGGAAATCCAGTTCCAGAAGAAGTAGTAAATATTATCAAAAAATAAACTATACTTTTGTGAAGTATAGCCTATTGATGATTCATCATTTTTTATAAATTATGCCAGGCTTGTCAATGCGGGAAAATTGTGCTACAATCCTCTTGTGAAAATCTACAACAAATAATATGGAGTGTCTATGGAAGAAAAAAGCAAGCCATTCAAATTTAAAGGGATAAGTCTATTTGTAATATTGTTTTTATTGTTGACTTTGTTTTCTTCATTATGGAAAAACAACTTATATTCTTATTGATAGAGAATATGGTAAAGCAATTTCTTATAGTGAAAATGCAATAAAAAGTGATGTTCCTATTGATATAATCGTGTATAGCGTCCTGTTGGCTTTCTGTTTGGCTTTTACAGCATTAAGTGTAGTCAAAATTACAAAAAAGAATATAAAGCATTGGATATGGATAATGATAGTTATACTCTTAATGTCAGGGCTAGCCACTTATGTTGCCTATGCATCATTTGATATGAATTATATAAATCAATTAAGGAATTTATAAAAACAAATATCAAAGAATACAAAAACACTCTTGAATGGTTTATTTAAGAGTGTTTTTCCATCAATTGAAAGCCCAACTTGAAAATTTTAGTTATTAATTTTCTATATGAAGTGCAATTTATGATTGTTACATATATTAATAAAAAAATAAAGGGGACTATAATCAGTCCCCTTTGAAAACAAGTCTATTAAGCTCTTTCAAGATTGCACTTTTTTAAAGCTCTAGCAGAAATTTTTACTTTCTTAACGTTACCGTTCTCATCTTTGATATGAACAGTTTGAAGATTTGCTTTCCATGTGCGACGTGTTGCATTTAAAGCATGAGATCTCTTGTTACCTGTTACAGTACCTTTACCAGTGATATAACATTTAGCCATAGTTCTTACCTCCTTATGACGTTAAAATTAAACTTCAAGCCCTATTAGTATACCTTAATTCTATAAGAATTGCAAGAACTTTTTAATTTTTTTCTAAAATGTTTGACTTTTGTTAAAAAAATTGATATATTTTATAAGTCGTTACTGATAAATGAAAATTTTGTTTTACATTTTCTATTTTTAATGTTATAATGTTAAATGAATTAAACATTTTGAAGTGCGAGAGGTGATTTTACAAGAGTCGAATTGTGTCTTTTTGGAAGTTTTTTTGGAAGAGTTGTTTATTATTTTGATTACCCTATAGCCTTTGAGCTATAACATATATACTTAATTTGATATTTTAGGAGGATTACCATGGCGGTAAGCAGTGTTAGCGTAGCTTTATTTAAGAAAATGGTAATGAATGGCGCTATTAATTTAAAGAATAACCACAAGAAAGTGGATGAGTTAAATGTTTTCCCTGTGCCAGATGGCGATACAGGTACAAATATGTCTATGACAGTAATGTCAGGAGTAAGAGAGATGGAATCTTGTGAGTCTTCTTCTATAATAGAAGTTGGAAAGGTTTTGTCTCGTGGAGCTTTAATGGGAGCTCGTGGAAATTCTGGAGTTATTTTATCTCAGTTTTTCCGAGGGGTTTATGTTGGAATGCAGAAGCTTGAACATAACGAATTAACAATTGAAGATTTTATGAACTGCTTGGAGTCAGGCTGTCGTGTTGCCTATAAGGCGGTTATGGAACCAGTAGAAGGTACAATATTGACCGTTGTAAGAGAAGCAGCAGAACATACAAGATCACACATCAATGAGTTTGATACCATTGATGCTTTATTAGAATGCTATCAAAATGAAGCCCAAAAGTCTTTAGAGAATACTCCAAATCTTTTGCCTGTATTAAAGGAATCTGGAGTAGTTGATAGTGGTGGGGCAGGCTTTATAGAAATCATAAAAGGAATGATAATGGCATTAAATGGAAAAATGCTAGAGGCAAATGAAGGGGCTTCTGCTCCTAAGACTGAAGAAAAGCCTGTTGAAATGCAAAATATTTACTGTACAGAGTTTTTTATTGCCTTGAAGGATTTAGGTATGTTTGATGAAGCGGGTTTAAAATCTTCTTTATCATGCCTTGGTGATTCCTTGTGCGTGGCTTTAGAAGGCTCTTGTTGTAAGATTCATCTCCATACAGATCATCCTGGACGTGTTTTGGAGCAGGCATTAAAATATGGAGAGCTAACTGACATTAAGATAGAAAATCAAAGAATTCAGCATACTCATTTAAAAAATGGAGCCAAGGAATTAGGAAATGGACCTAAAAAGAAGTTTGCTTTAGTAGCTGTATGCTTTGGAGAGGGAATTTCTCAAACCTTTAAGGATTTAGGCGTTGACTATATTATTGAAGGTGGACAAACAATGAATCCTTCAACGGAGGCTTTTGTAGAAGCTTGTTCTAAGGTAAATGCAGAAAATATCATAATTATTCCAAATAACGGGAATGTTGTAATGGCTGCGGGGCAAGCAGCAGCATTAGTTAAGGATGCAGAGGTAGCTGTTCTTAAGGCTAAAACAATTGCTCAGGGCTATGCTTCCCTAATGGTATTTGACCCTGAAGCAGATATGGAAAGCAATCTTTCTGCAATGTTTGAAGCTGTTGAACACGTAAAAACTGGAGAAATCACATATTCTGTACGAGATACAGAAATAGGTGGCATAAAAATAGCTGAGGGCGACTTTATGGGTATTGCTAATGGTGAAATTGTGGTTTCTACAAAGAAGCAAATGGATGCTTTAACTAGCTTATTGCGTAAACTGATTGATGAGGAAAGTCAAATTATCACATTCTTCTGTGGAAAAGATGTTACAGAAGAAGAAAAGGGCACTCTTGAAGGCTTATGTCAGGTAATTAATCCAAATATTGAAGTTGAAATTGTTGATGGAGAACAGGATATTTATTCCTATATTCTTGCTATTGAATAATTTTTTGATAAAAAGTGATGGTTGGAGGAATCCAACCATTTTTCTACACTAGAAAGGAGGCTATACTTTGGAATTAAAGGATATAAAGCACATTGGACCTGTAACCTTAGATACATTATATGCAAATAAAATTTATACACCAAAGGACCTTCTTTTACATTTCCCAAAGAAATATACCTTTTATCAGGTTGATAATGAGCATGCCTTTTGTGGAGAACTTCTTTGCTTTCGTGCAGTAATTGCTACAAGACCTGTATGGATAAAGACCATAAAAAAGACAAAGGCTTTTGTTTTTTATGCTTATGTGAATGAAAGAAAGATAAAATGTATTATTTTTTCTGGAGATTATTTGCGATTCAAATTGCAGGTAGGGGTATCAATAATTTGTTATGGAAAGTACAAGGAAAAAGAAAATGAATTTAGTCTAAGCGCTATTTTTTTTGATGATTTTACTTGTCGGATTGTGTTAGATTATGGAATACCTGAAATTCATAATAAGTTGATTCAAAATGCAATAGAAAAAATAGTAAAGGCTGGATATCATATTGAGGACGATCTACCTGATTATCTAATTGAAAAATATCGTTTAGGTCGAATGGATGAAATTGTTCGTCTGGCTCATTTTCCTAAGTCAGCAGTAGATTGTTCAAAAGTTTACAGAAGGGTGCGATATGAGGATTTTTTTTGGTATACTGCCTCTTTAGAGGCAGTAAAAAGGCTGAGAGATACTGAAATGAAGCAACCAAAGCAGGTAGAAAGAGCCATTTTAGAAGCTGAAATTCAAAAGTTATCCTATGAGTTAACTATGGATCAGACTATGGTGATTGAGGAGTGCTTACACGATCTTGAATCTTCTAAAATTATGAATCGCTTGATTCAAGGAGATGTTGGCTCTGGGAAAAGTATCGTAGCCTTTTTATGCTCCTTAGCTGTAATTCATTCAGGATATCAGGTTGCCTTTATGGCTCCCACAGAACTTCTTGCTAAGCAACATTTTGAAAATGCAAAAAAATTATTTCCAGATCTTTCAATAGAACTTTTAACTTCTTCAGTGAAACAAAAGGATAAAGCAGAGGTTTTATATAAGCTTTTGCATGGAAGAATTTCGCTGATTATTGGAACCCATGCTCTATTAGAGAGTAAAGTCCTTTTTCATAGATTAGGTCTTGTTATCATTGATGAACAGCATCGCTTTGGTGTGAATCAAAGAAGAATGCTTTTAGAAAAGCTAAAGGGAGTAGATGCCTTATATTTAACGGCCACCCCTATTCCAAGAACTCTTGGATTGACAAGCTTTGGAGATTTAGATTTATCTATGATTAAGACAATGCCTAAAAATAGAAAGCCTGTGATAACCAAGATTGTTTCTATGGATAATCTTTCAAGATTAGCAATTACCCTGGAGAGACATTTAGCACTAGATGAGCAGATTTATGTTGTTGTGCCCTTGATTTCTGAAAGTGAGCATTTGGATTATACGGATATGACCCAAGCCTTATCTATTTTTAAGGAATTATTGCCTCAAGCAAAAATTGGAGTTTTGCATGGAAAGATGAAAACTAGTGATAAGGATGCGATTATGAATGATTTTAAAAATCATAAATTAGATTGTTTATTATCTACAACAGTTATTGAGGTTGGAGTTGATGTCAAAAATGCAACAGTAATGGTAATTTTAGATGCAGAGCGATATGGTTTGTCTCAAATCCATCAGCTACGTGGACGTGTTGGAAGAGGAGATATTCAATCCTATTGTTACTTGGTTACAACTAAGGAAGGAGTTCAAAGGCTAGATATCTTAGAAAAAACTGTGGATGGATTTGTATTAGCGGAGGAAGATTTTAAGCTTCGTGGTCCAGGAGATTATTTAGGAGAAGAACAGTCTGGTTTTAACAGCTTAAATTTTGATTTTGAATCTAAGGATATTTCAATTTGGAAATGTGCTTTAGCCGATAGTAAGGAATATATTTCCAAATTTATGGCAAATGAAGTTCAAAATACAAGGTTGGCAGAGATTTTTAAACAGATTTCTTTGAAAAAAACAAAAATTAACTAGTTTTTAAAGGCATAAAATGCTAAAATGAATGTAATTAGGAGGAGAAGACCTATGATTAAAATTGCAGTAGATGCGAATGGTGGAGATTATGGTGTTGAAACTACTGTATTAGGTAGTATGATGGCCATAAAACAATTTAAGGATATAGAGCTTATTTTATATGGAGATGAAAATAAAATTAAGCCTTTATTAAAGGATTCAACAAGAATAACAATTGTTCATACTGAGGATACAATCTCTATGGGAGAGCATGATCCAGTAAGAGCAATTCGTACGCAAAAGGAGGCTTCCTTATGTCTTGCGATGAAAGCATGTAAGCTTGGAGAAGCGGATGCGTGTGTTACTAGTGGACCTACACAATGTGTTGTAGTGGGGGCACATTTATTGGTTCGCCGACTACCACAGATGGAGCGTGTTGCGTTATGCCCTTTTGTTCCAAACTTAGATGGTCGTCCAAGACTTTTACTTGATGTTGGAGCAAATGTTGAGTTAAAAAAGGAGCATTTAGGAAGTCTTGCAATGTTTGCATCAGTAGTAGCAGAGGAGGTCCTTAAGGTTAAGAATCCTAAGGTAGGATTACTAAATATTGGTTCAGAGCCTGGAAAGGGCAGAGAACTGGAAAAAGAGGCCTATGAATATTTAAAGGACTTACATGGGATTCATTTTTATGGCAATGTAGAGCCTACTGAAATGATTAATTGTCCTTGTGATGTTGTTGTTACAGATGGATTTTCAGGAAATATTTGCTTAAAGTCTATTGAGGGAACAGCCAAAACTATGGGAACCATGCTGACTCAGGAAATTAAATCCTCTCTTGGTGGTAAGCTTGGATACTTATTTATGCGCAAAAATTTAAAGCGATTCAAAAAAAGAATGAGCACAAAGGAAGTTGGGGGTGCTATGCTTTTTGGTTTATCTAAGATTGTTGTTAAAGCCCATGGAAATTCAGACCCGCTTGCATTTTTCCATGCCATACGCTTGACTAGAGAGCTTGTTGAAGCTGACATTATTCAAAAGGTTGTAGCAAAGCTTCCAACAGAAGAGGTATAAAATGAAGAAGAGAGGCCGAATAGCCCTCATATATATTGGAGCTATCATTTTTGTTTTTGGGGGCTTGGCATTAACAATAATCACTCAGAATATCTTATTTATTTATGCTATTTTTGGATTATTCTTTCTTTTGGGATTACTATCAATTTTTTTCCATTTCAAGAGATTTTATCATGAATATGAAAGACAAGTGGATATGGACATGGATAAAGTTTTAGAGGATATTAATGAGAATAGTAATAATAGACTAGAGTATGAGGTACAGCAGGTTAAGGCTGTGGTTGATACTTGGAAGCTAAGCAATAAGGGGGATAAAATAAAAGGGATTCTTTTTGTGACTTTTTTTATTGGATGCTTGCTTGCTTTTGCTATTTGTATGTTCTTGGGACATATGGTCTATGGCTTTATCTTTTTTGGATTGGGAGTAGGAGAAATTTTAATTTCTTTCATTGTAGTCAAACTATTAGAAACACGTTCCTTGCACTTTAAAAAAAGAAGATGTTATCGTAAGGCAACTGCCATAGTTTTAGGAACTACCATGTCTAGTCAATCCACAATGGGGACAAAAAGGCAGGTCCGTATTGGAAATACAACCTATAAGGTTTTTTTAAGAATAAATGATACAAAGGTTACCACTTACAGTAAAGAATATTATGATGTTGGTGACAAGGTTAGTGTGAACATTGACGAAAAAAATCCAAAGATTGTTCATATTATTGGTAAGCAAATAGATATTTTTGAAATGGATGAAGAATTGTAGGAGTTGATACTATGAGAGCAGTAGAATTGGAGCAAACAATAGAATATACATTTCGTGATGCAGAACTTTTAAAGCTTGCCTTAACGCATTCATCCTATGCAAATGAACATCATGTGGAGTGTAATGAACGATTAGAGTATTTGGGAGATGCTGTTTTGCAACTTTGTATGTCTAAATATCTCTATCAGAAAATTCATTTAGATGAGGGTGTTTTATCTAAAACAAGAGCCCGAAGTGTATGTGAAGAGGCATTAAATATATATGCAGAGAAAATAAACTTGCGTAGATATTTAATGCTTGGAAATGGAGAAGAGCATACAGGGGGAAGAGCACGTCCTGCTATTGTTGCAGATGCCTTTGAGGCAATGTTGGGGGCAATACTTTTAGATTCTGATTTTGAAAAAGTTTATGAAGTGTTTGAAAGAATTGTTGTTCCTTATCAGGATTTGGTAGTACAAATTAAGGATTATAAATCCACCTTTCAGGAGAAGGTACAGGCGGATAAGCGGTCCTTGCATTATGAAATTATTCGTGAGGATGGTCCTGCGAATGATAGAACCTATGAGGCTGTCGTATATATGGATGAGCTATTGATGGGAAGAGGCATTGGTAAAACAAAGAAGGAAGCTGAGCAAAATGCTGCAAAAGAGGCTCTAAATAAAGAGGCAAGAGGATAAATATCATCATATAATAGAGTGGTGATATTTGTGCAAATGGCAATTATAGGAATCTGTGGAAAAATGGGGAATCAAATATATGAGAAATATAAGGATGATTTTGAAATTGTTGGTATTGATGTTTTGAAGCATAGGAATGCAAGAACAGTTCAAAGCATTGAAGAAATTTCTGATAGAATTGATGTTGTTGTTGACTTTTCCTCTCCAGATGCTTATGATACACTTGCTTTTGCGATTCGTCAGGGGTGTCCTGTCTTAAGTGGAACAACTGGCTATCGCTTTGAGCAGATTGACGAACTTGAAAAATTGGCAAAGGAAAATCATACTAGCTTTATTTGGAAGGCAAATTATGCCAAGGGAATAAAGCTATTTACAAAGCTGATTGAAGCTTGTGAAAAAGAATTTGAAATTCTGGATTTTGTAGAAATTCATGCAACCTCAAAAAAGGACGCACCTAGTGGTACAGCTAAGGTTTTGGCAAGAAATTTACATATTCCTGAACGAAAAATTCAGTCTTTACGGATTAATCAAGCTCCAGCAATTCATGAGATAATCTTTTCATCTGAGGATGAACGAGTGATTTTGCGTCATGAAATCATTCATAAACGAGCATTTATTATAGGCTTTGATGAGGAGCTAAGAAAAATACTTAGGAGTTGAAGTATATGCTAGAAGAATTATTTAAAAAAGGATATTTAAGATATGAGCAGTTGATTTTTGATCATGCTAAAACTTTAGGGCTAAATGCAGAAGAGGTTTTTGTCTTAATTCATATTTTAAGAAATTATTCAAAGACAAATACAGTATCTATTGAAGAGATTCAAGATCAGGTCTTGATGAGCTCTACTAAGCTAGACAAGCTTGTTGCCTCCTTAATGGAACGAGGCTTTTATGAGGTATACTTAACCTATGATAAAGGAAAAGGAACAGAGTGTATTTCATTTAAGCCACTCTTTGAAATGCTTAAGAAGGCTCTTAAACAAAGCAATGATATAGATACCTATGATATTGAAAAGGCAAATCAATATATTTCTTCTAAAATGAACCGTGTGTTAACTGCTTCTGAATTAGAAATTCTGCAAGGCTTTATGTTTGATGATCATTACACCTTTGATCAAATTGCTGGTGTTGTGGATTATATTTTAGAAAATAAGCGTGCTCTATCTATGCGCAGTATTGCTTTAGGATTGTCTAATAAACGGTATGAGGTAAAGACAACCTCAGAGGCCCCAGCTGTATTTCAGGATTTTTTAAAGAGGATATAAGTATGACATTAGAACAATCTACCCTAATTCTTGATGAAATTAAGAAAATTATTCCAAACCCAAAGTGTGAATTAAACTATAAAAATCTTTATGAATTGGTATGTGCTGTAATGATTTCTAGTCAGACAACAGATAAAAGAGTTAATCAGGTTACTCCAGCATTATTTGCAAAGTATCCCACACCAGTTCTTTTAGCTCAAGCATCCTACGAGGATGTTTTTGAAATTATAAAATCCTTAGGCTTTGCAAGAAACAAAGCTAAAAATTTAATTTCAATGGCAAATACCTTACATTTTGTATTTCATGACGAGGTTCCTAAAACCTTAGAAGAACTTGAAACCTTAAGCGGAGTTGGAAGAAAGACAGCAAGTGTGGTTTTAGCAGAGGGATATAAAATTCCTGCAATGCCAGTAGATACTCATTTAGAGCGTATGGCAAAACGATTTGGCTATGCAAAAGCAGATGCAACGATATTAGAGGTAGAACAGGCCTACCGGAAATACATTCCACAGGAAAGATGGATTGAAGCACATCATTTATTATTACTTTTTGGAAGGTATTATTGTAAGGCAATTCACCCAGAATGTGAAACCTGTACATTAAAAAAATATTGTAAAGAAAAATCTGGCTCATCTATATAGAAGCTAGATTTTTTATTTTGTTAGAACTTTCTACATATTTTATGGGATGCACTATGATATAGTCCTTTTGGTGATATTATGAAAGCAAAGCTATTTGATTTTGAACATGAGAAGGATTTAGAGGATGCCCTAAATACTTTTTTTTCTGAGCATCCACGAGTAGAAATCAAATCCTTAAATTATCAAACCAGTCATTTTGCAATTAATGGAGAACAAATTTATTCTTTTTCCTGCCTAATTCTATATAAGTGATTTTTCCTTGGAAAAAAAACAATATTTTATCAATACGATTTTTCTTTTCTTCTAATTTTTTTGCAATTATAATAGTATTACAAATTTTTAATTGTGGGTAAAAGGAGAAAAGAAATGAAGAAAAATGTATTTTTAGAAGAAATGAAAAGGAGAGATAAAGAGGATGATAATGCCTATTCAATGATTGGGACTGAGCTTAAAAGAGTACGTACAAGCCAATCTCAGACTCTTTCATCTATTGCTGGAAATCTTTGCTCTGTATCGTATTTATGCAAAATTGAAAATGCGCAGCTTAAGCCAAATCGGTATATGCTGAATGAAATTTGTAAAAAACTAAATGTAGAATCACCAAAGATTACCCTTTTGTTTGAATTGAAAAATCTTTTAAATCAGATAGTTAAACACTACTATGATAAGGAATATGAAGCCATTGATGCTATTTATGAGAAGTGTCAAGCGTTTGATAATTATCGAACAAAGCTGATTTTTTTGATTTATTATATTTCAAAAAATAAATTTGATGAAGCCAATTATGTTTCTAAAGAGCTTTTTAAGATTACGAGTGTTATGCAAGATGAGGAATTGAGTATCTTTATGGTCTTTCATTCAATTTTACTATATTATGAGGAAAATTATGTAGAAACCATAGACAATTTAAGACAGATGAGTAATTTATATGATTTAGAGGATACCTTAGGAAAAACGGCCTCCTTAGTTTGCCTAGAATGCTATTTAAAGATGAATAGCCCTATGACATTATTACATAGTCATAAATTACTAGAGTTATTTTTGAAGACTTCTGAATATCAGCAGGCAGAGTATGTTCGATATCTTCAGGCGCTATATATGATTCAAAACAATATGCTTGATTGTGTATATAAGGAAATAAAATATATACAAACCCTAGAATATCGTAATACACTTGAGTTCTATTTTGATATTCAGAAAAAAGAATATAAAAATAAGGAAGAATATCAGCATTTACGCCCTTTTGCTAAGCTAATATATACCTATATTTTTGACTCTAAAAACTATTTGAATGTATTTTGTGGTATGGATAAGAATTTAGGTTATGCCTGTGATTTCAGTTACAATATAGCAAATTATTTAACCTTAAGTGATGATTTAGAACGTTATTCAGAATTGAGTGAAATGATTATTCCTAACATTAAGCAAACAAATAATTTGTGGGAGCACAGATTTTTTTTAAAAGAGTTTTGTCGAATTTGCTCAGATTTTAGCAGATATAAAAGCTTTTGTAAGGCCTATAAGGATTTAAATGGAGGAGAAGAGATATGAAAAAGCTTTTAGTGTTTGTTTTGTTTTTATCTTGCTTTTCGATTAAAATTAGTGCAAGTAGCTGGAGGTTTGTCTGGGAAGAACAGAGTACAATTGTTGAGATTCCCTTAGGAGGTAATTTGCAAAATTATACTTCAATACCTAAGGCGTATTTATACAGAGATGGGCAAGTTTTAGAGGATGCACAGATTCAGTATGTAACGACGGGGGATTGGCTTTATTTGCTGACAGATGTAGATACTCAAACTGTTGGAAACTATCAGGTTTGGTATAAGGCTGTGGAAACCAAGTATAAGCCAGGACAGTGTCAAGGCTATAAAACACTTGTTACCTTTAGAGTGGTTGACAAAGAAGCTCCAATTTTTCAAAAATATCCTAAAACAATCACATACTGGATTGGATCAGAAAAACCAAAATATCTTGAGCAAATAATAGCCATAGATAATAGCAAAACCTGTGAAATTAGTATAGATGATTCTTTAGTTAATTATCAGGAGCCTGGGAATTATAAAGTAATCATTCGTGCAATAGATAAAAGCAACATAACTGAACAAGAAATAGACCTGATTGTCAAGGATCCAATAGGGCCTGTGATTACATTTTTAGGAGAGAATAATCGTATTCTTCTAACTAAAGGGGAAGAGGTATCTATTCAAAAGTACTTTAAAGCCATAGATAAAATAGATGGTGATGTTACTGATACTATTTCCTATCCTTCATTCTCAACAGATGAGGAGCGGAGCTTTGAACTAGAGGTTACTTTTACAGATAAAAATTTAAATTCTTCACAAATTAAAATTTTTATTGAAATTGTTGATAAAGACGAGGTTTTAATAGAACTATATCAAAAGCAATTACTCTTAGAATATAATCAAGATTTTAAGAAGGCGATAGAGGAGAATATTAAAAGTGCATTTTTGGGAAAACGAAATATTAAGGATGAAATTCATATAGATATGAGCAAGGTGAAAAATGAGGTTGGAAGCTACATCGTTAGCTATTCTTATTTTCATAATCAAAGGGAGGTAAATGTAGAGTGTGAGGTAAAAATGCTTTCTAATACGGCTCCAATTTTACTTGTTGAAAATATCATAACCTCTGTGAATGAAAAGCCACAAATTATTTCCTATATTACAGTAAAGGATTCTTCTGATTCAGAAATTCAAAGTAAGCTTGAGTGGGATGATAGCCTAGTAGATTATTCTAAGGCAGGAACATATCCTGTTAGAGTTTCTGTAACAAATTCTTCTGGATTATCCTCCTTTGAAACTTTATATATTACAGTTTGTAAGGACTCTTTAGATAAGGATGAGGGAGAGGGGGATTTTTTCATGATCCTCATCCTTATTGGAGGTGTTGCTGTTTTGATAGGAATTGGAGGATTTCTTTATTTTAAGAAAAAGAGAAATTGCAATAAGGAACAAAATCAACTATAATATAGATAACTAAGGTGGTGAAGGAAATGAAAGGATTTCTATATGGACAGACAGAATTTAATTTGCTAAATAATTCAATTCATTTGAAAGATTACATAGAAACCGCTAAAAAAAATTCCTTTACCTTTCTTTCTCTAACAGACAAAAGCTTATATGGATGTTATAAATTCTATCAGGCTTGTATTGCAAATCATATCAAGCCATTGATTGGAATAGAGATTAGTTATGTAGATGATGATAGCTTTGAATCAAAGCTTCTTGCTTATGCGATGAATGAAAACGGCTATCAAAATCTTTTAAAAATCAGTACATATTTAGCCACGAATGATCTCCCTTATGGGCTAGAATTTTTAATCCCATATCAAGAGGGCATTGCGTTTATTTCTGTATATAATGAATCCATTCTTGAACGATATCACTATTCCAATGCCTATAATGAATTAAAAGCTAAGCTTATTCAGCTCAATACATATTTTAATTTTTATGTAGGATATTCTTATACGAACCGATTGGATCGGCTAAACTCGAATCAAGAGATTAAAGAGATTTCTTCCACATTGGGTATAAAGGTCTTACCTATACATAATTGCAGATATTTAAAAAATGAAGATATTATTATTTATGAAGCATTAACACAAATTGCTGGAAAGCCAGTTGAGATTAAAGAGTATGAAGATTATAGTTTTGATGCTGACCCATTGTGTACAGAAGATTTAGAAAAATTCGTTTCTAGTGTTGAACTCCAATTATTTCCTAAAAAATTTTATTTGCCTGCATATCCTAATACTAAAGGAGCAAGTGCAATTTCTTTTTTGACAAATCTATGTTCTAAGGGGCTTTATCGAAGACGACAAGGAAGGATTACTCCTTTGTATCAGGAACGATTACAATATGAGCTTTCCATTATAGATAAAATGGGATATAGTGATTATTTTTTGATTGTTTGGGATTTTATATTATATGCGAAGAAAAAAAATATTTTGGTTGGGCCAGGGCGTGGATCTGCGGCAGGCTCCCTTGTGGCATACTGCTTAGGAATTACAGAGATTGATCCATTAGAATATGATTTATTATTTGAGCGATTTTTGAATCCAGAACGAATTAGTATGCCTGATATTGATACAGATTTCCCAGACACCTATCGTGATGATGTCATCCAGTATGTGAATCATCTTTATGGGGAAAAGCATGTTTGTAATATATCTGCCTTTAATACCTTTCAGATAAAATCCTCTATTCGGGATTTGGGAAGAATTAAAAAAATAGATACATCTCGTTTGAATGAAATGATACGTATGGTAGATTCAAATCCAAACTATGATGCACTTCTTGAACAATTTGAGAATCGCCCTGAAATTTATGATTTTCTATATATAATACGTGGATTGGATGGGCTGCCAAGACATATTTCTACACATGCAGCAGGTATTATTATTTCCTCTGCTACTTTAGATGATATTATTCCATTACAGGAAGGAATGAATGGACTATATCAATCTCAGCTAGAAGCCATAGATTTAGAAAAAATAGGCTTACTAAAAATGGATTTTTTGGGAATACGTAATTTGACAATTATTGATAAGGTTATGAAAGGCATCCCTGGCTTTACGATGGAAAAACTTCGTAATCTTCCATTAAATAACAATAAAACCTATCAGCTTCTGCAAGTGGCAGATACATTAGGAGTATTCCAGCTTGAATCAGATGGAATTAGAAGAGTTTTATACAAGCTTAAGCCAGAACGATTTGATGATCTGGTTGCAGTACTTGCTTTATATAGACCAGGTCCTATGGAAAACATTGATGAATTTATTGCTAGAAGACATGGGAAACCCTTTTCCTATGAGCATCCTGTTTTAGAGCCAATTTTGAAAAGCACGTATGGTATTATTGTCTATCAGGAGCAAATTATGCAAATTGCTCAGAACTTTGCAGGCTTTACATTGGGGCAGGCAGATTTATTAAGACGAGCTATTTCAAAAAAGAATGAAGAAGAACTAAGAGGTCAGGAGATAGCTTTTATAAATGGGGCTATAAAGAAGGGGCATAGAGAAGCAGTTGCAAAGCATATTTATGAATATTTTTTAAAATTTAATAACTATGGCTTTAATAAATCCCATGCAGTAGCTTATGCACTTGTTGCCTATCAGATGGCATTCTTAAAAGCAAATTTTTTTAATGTCTTTATATCTCAGATTCTTAATAATGTCATAGGAGCAACAAAAACCATGATCAGCTACATACAATATGCAAAGCAGAATAAGGTTGCAACCTATAAACCAAATGTGAATATTTCTACAAATCAATTTGAAGTTCAGCAGATGGGAATGTTTATGCCTTTGCAATCCATACATTCTATTGGAGAAACAATAACTCTTGAAATTGTTAATGAAAGAAATAGAAATGGACTCTTTAAAAGCTTTCAAGATTTTAAAGAGCGTACTAAACTTAGTGAATCAACTTTAGAGGCATTGATTTATGCTGGAGCGTTGGATTGTTTTGGAATGACGAAAAAGCAAATGATAGAAGCTAAAGACTCTTTGAATGAAATATTTGCAAGGCATTTAGAAGGAAAAATAGAGGATAATACTGAATTTGAATTTAAGCTTTTACAGCAAAAAGAATTCACTTACTTAGGTTTTAATTTAACCTATGATATCTTCTTGAATGTGGAGGAACTTCATAAAAAATATAAAGCGAGTTATTTAAATCAACGTACAGGCAGAGGGATTGGTTGTTTTGAAAATTTTAAGGTTATTTCTACTAAAAAAAGAGAGCCTATGCTAGTGGGCGAATTTAGAGATGGAATTGAATCAAAAAGCTTTGTGTTATTTCCTTCAGACTATCAAAAATTAACAAAAGAGATTGAAGAAAATCAATTATATTATATTGAATATTCATTGCGAAATGATGAAAAGAAGAATCAGTTACAGCTTGTTGTAAAAAATGTGATAGAGTGCTAAGCTTTATCATATTTTTTATTAGGTGATTATTTTGGAAATCTGCTACACATTTAAAAAAGAGCTTGACTTAAATGAATTGAAAAATCAATTTCAAAATAAAATAAAGGATAATCCAAAGTTTAATTCTGAAATAGATGTAGAACATATTTCAATAACAGAGGGCTACATAGTTTATCCATTTTTTGAAGGAAGCTTAAAAAACCTAGAGTACTTAGTTCTTAGAGGTGGAAAGCAGCAATCAGGAGTTATTGATGTATCTTGCAATTTGGTTTCAAAAGAATTTCTTTTGCTGGAACATTCAACAAAGCCGTTTACTGAAACAGAAGTAACGATTGATGAATTTAATATTTTTAATTTTAAAGATATTGAGCGATATGAAAAGGAATTTATAGAACGTATTTTAGATAAAACAGAAAGTGGCATTTGTAAACGTCATAATTTGATTTTAACAGATAAAGCAAATTCCTTAGATATTTCTCCTATTCAAAATTTTGAAGAGTTTAATAAAAGATATTATCTGGAAATGGTATATTGTATTGATTACTTTTCAAAAAAGCATAGGAAACCCTTTAAAAGCTATTTTTCTACGCTATATAATGA
>JAIEEQ010000050.1 GCA_029067355.1 Anaeroplasmataceae bacterium
GTGTTTTTGGAGCAGATATGAAAATTTAGTTTAAAAATAGTTGTCCTGTTACATTTATTTTAGATAGTAAAGAATTTATATAAAGGGGTGTTATAATGAAGCCATTTTTATTTGATGCTGTGGAATATCAGGATTTGAATTCTTTAGGCTTAGCCTTTGTGGATAAATTTGATATGGCTTTACAGGTGATTAAGGAAAAGTCATTTATAAAATTTGTAAATAAATTTAAGCAGCATCGAACAAGGATTCGTTCCTTTTTATATGAGAGCCATTATTTACAAAATGCGTTAAGTATGATAATTTATACCATAACTGAGGAGCATATTCTTTATGTTGGTCATCATCGTTATAATAATATAGAAGAGTGCTTAAAGGATATCAAAGTAAATCCAGCCTTCAAGTATTTTGCTGAAGATTATGGATTTTCTAATACGCTACTATCAACCCTGGAGGATGAAAAATTAAAAGCAGATATTCTTACCTTTGAGGAATACTTTACAGAAGATTTAGCATTAGATTATTTAGAATCGTATTTGACGAAGGATTCTATTGAGCCCTTAAATGAGCTTTCTAAAATTTCCTCTGCAAAGGATGCATTTCGTACCTCAAGTGAGCTTTTTAGTTCCTATGAGTTTCAAATCCGTTTAGCACAGCGGTTTTCATTAAAGGATGCGATTCTTCTAAGAAAAAGTGTGAGTCCAGTATTTTTAGGAGTTAAGCTGGTAAAGCAAGAAGTAGAAGCACCTTTATCTATTATTGAAAATGCCTTCTACCATTTCCTGCTAGATAATTTTAAAAAAAGTAAATATAAGGGTGCAGATGCAAAGCGCCTTTATAGAAGACTAAAGGAATGTAAGAAGAGATTTAAATCCTATAAGAAGCATAGCTTCTCAGCAAAGATTGCTCTAGAGGAGCGTCTTTATATGCTTTATTTAGACTGGGTAGCCTTATACAAATTAGACAAAATAAAAATTGCAGATCCTTCTTTAGCACCAATGATTCCATATTGTGGAACATACATCTGCAGTACAGTGTTAGAGGAATTGGGAATTGAGGCTGATACCCATGAAAAGGAATATATCCCAGCATTACGATGTGAATATGATTTGATGAAATTTTATTACTCTATTAAAAATCATCGCAATTTTTCAATTTGGAGTATTGTATTTTCATTTTTAGGTCTTATACTTTATATGACCTTCTTATTTTTAAGTAATACAAAAAATATCATCCTGGATTTTTTGTCTAAGCTAATGGATAAGTCATTTACAGATGAACTCTTAGAATTGCCACTTGTTATTGATATTTTGTTTTTTGTAGGAACAGGTTTGGCTGTTGGAATAGCTATTTTTATTTTGGTTCTTCATATTTTATCTAAGAAGAAATATGATAAACTCTGCGAATTGAGCTTTTATCGGAAGAATGAGGCGGTTTTGTCAGAGGCTGAGCGGACAGAGTTTGAAATTCTGAAGCAAAAAGAGGCACTATATGCTAAAAAAATAGATCGTTTTTATCGCTTTTATGGTGGCATTGGGATGGCAGGAATATCCTTAGGTATGGTTGTTTTGATTTTAGGAAGTATTAGTGTATATGGAAGTTTGTTTGTGGATAAATTATATTTAGTAAACTCATATTTCAATGATGAAATATACTTTCTTGCAATACCCCCTGTGGTTTGTATGGGTCTTGGCTTTTTAAGGCATAAAAAGACATCATGGTCAATCTTCTTTACTCTTTTTGTGAGTTTTTTACTTACAGCAGGACTTGTCTTGCTTATGTTCATATAGGAGGGTAATGCTGTATGAAGCTGTTTATGCAAAGCCTTGGTTGTTCAAAAAATCAAGTCGATAGTGAAATGCTATTGGGTGTTTTAAAGGAAAATATTACGCTGGTTGAAACTCCAGCAGAAGCAGAGCTGATGCTATTAAATACATGTGCATTTATAGAACCTGCTCGAAAGGAGGCCATTGATACAATTTTTGAACTGGTTCAAATAAAACAGGAAACAGGTGCAAAGCTGGTTGTATGTGGCTGTCTTCCTCAAAGATATAAGAAAGAAATTGAAAACTTAATTCCTGAGGTGGACCGTTTTGTTTCTATTGATGAATATTCTAATTTAGGAAGTATCATCAATCAGGTTATGAAATCAAGTTATCCTTATCAAAAGAAATTTGATCCACTCCAAAAGATATGCTCAACTCCTAACTATATGAGATATATCAAAATTGCAGAAGGCTGTATGAATCGATGTGCCTTTTGTGCTATCCCTTTGATTCGCGGGAATTTAAGAAGCAGAACAATTGAGAATATTGTTGAAGAGGTCAAGCAAGAGATTTTAAAAGGAGCATATGAAATTAATTTAGTTGCTCAGGATACCACAAAGTATGGATTTGATTTATATCATAGACATGCCCTAGTGGATTTATTAAAGGAACTGATACAGCTTGAGGGAGATTTTAAGATTCGCCTTTTATATCTTTATCCAGAGCTGGTAACAGATGATTTGATTCAACTAATTAAGGAATGCCCTAAACTAATGAAATACTTTGATATTCCCATTCAGCATAGTGAAGATAAGGTTTTAAAAGCAATGCTTAGAAGAAGTAATAAAAGGTTGATTGTGGATCTGCTACATAAAATAAGAAAAGAAATTCCAACGGCTACCCTAAGAACAACACTTATGGTTGGTTTTCCTTATGAAGAGGAAGCTGATGTGGATTCTATGATTGAATTTATAAAGGAGATTCGCTTTGACCATATGGGGGCATTTACATTTTCCTTAGAGGAAAATACTCCAGCCTGCAAATACCCAAATGAAATTTCTGAAGAAACCAAGCAAAGAAGATATGAGCGTCTTATGAAGGTTCAGGAGAATATTGCTCTTCAATTAAAGAGGGATAAGATTGGAACAGTCATAAAGGATGCCTTTATTATTGGCTATGATGAGGATAACTATTTATATGTGGCAAGGTCTGAAGAATTTGCTCCTGATGAGATAGATGGCTGTATTTATGTTGCTGCCAAGAAGGAGCTTTCCTTAGGACAAAGAATTGATGTGAAAATTTTAGATGCAGATGCTTATACCTTAACAGGGGAGGAAGTCATCTATGAAGCTTAATGTGGTTTTATATCATCCAGAGATTCCTCAAAATACAGGAAATATTATGAGAAGCTGTGTTGGTTTTCATGCCAAGCTTCATTTAATTGAGCCTTTAGGCTTTAGTTTAGATGAAAAACATTTAAAGCGTAGTTCTTTAGATTATTTTGAATATTTAGAATATGAGGTCTATCAGGATTATTCGGATTTTTTAAAAAAGAATCCAGGCAAATATTATTTCCTTACTCGTTATGGTCATAAAAGTCCAAATCAAATTGATTTTAAAGAAGCCAAGGATGAAAATATTTATCTGGTTTTTGGAGCAGAATCTACTGGAATTGCTTATGATATATTAAAGGAGCATTTAGAGGATTGCTACCGCATTCCTACAACAGATAAGGTTAGGAGCTTGAATCTATCCAATTGTGCTGCAATTCTCTTGTTTCTAGCCTCCAGTCAGCTAGAGGATCCAGAGCTTTACAAGGATGAGCCTGATACATTTAAGGGAAAGAATTTTTTAGAAAGTATAGATGTAAAAGAGTTGTCAAAAGCTCATAAAGAATATGAATAAAGGAGAAGATAATATGTCAGTAATACACATTACAAAGGAAAATTTTAATGAAGCAATAAAGGAAGGAACTATCGTTTTAGATTTTTGGGCAAATTGGTGTGGACCATGTAGAATGCTTAGTCCTGTTCTTGAACAGCTAGCTGAACAGGAGAATTTGGTTGTCGGTAAAATTAATGTAGATGAAGAAGAGGAGCTTTCTGCACAATTTCAAATTTCTTCAATTCCAGCTCTTTATTTAATAAAGGATGGAAAGGTTGTAAATAAAACAGTGGGATATCAGTCTTTAGAGGCTTTAAAGGATTTCGTCAAATGATATATGATTGTATCATTGTTGGAAAAGGACCAGCAGGTATTACAGCAGCAATTTATTTGAAGCGATATGGCTATGAGCCCTTGATTCTTGCAAAGGATGGTGGAGCCTTAGAGCGGGTAAAGGACATAGAAAACTATTATGGAATTCCTCATATTACTGGACCTGAGCTGTTAAAGGTTGGAGAAGAGCAGGCAAAATCCTTTGGAATAGAAATGAAAAGTGAAGAGGTTCTTGAACTTTCTAAGGAGCTTCATTTTGTTGTTACAACAAATGAGCAAGTATATGAAGCGAAATCTGTAATTTTAGCATGCGGTGCTTCTAGAAATCGCTATGCTAAGGCAGATCAATATGAGGGTGTTTCTTATTGTGCAACCTGTGATGGATTTTTTTACAGGAAAAAGAAAATTGCTTTAATTGGAAATGGAAAGTATATGGCTCATGAGCTTTCTGTATTGGAAAACATAAGTAAGGATATTCTTGTATTTACAGATGGCTTACCCTTAGAGACAGAACTTACCTCCTCCATTCCTGTGATAACAGCCCCTATTGATAAAATTCATGGAAATACTCACATTACAGGAATAGAAGCAGGAGGAAAGGTCTATCCAATTGATGGCTGCTTTGTTGCAATTGGAAATGCTTCAGGATTTACTTTGGCAAAGCATTTAGGTATTGGGCTTCAAGGAAATAGTATTTCTGTGGATGAAGCAAAAATGACAAACATTGAAGGATTGTTTTCCTGTGGGGACTCTATTGGCGGATTACTTCAGATTAGCAAGGCGGTAGGAGATGGAGCAATTTGTGCAACAAGTGTTTCAGCTTATTTGAAGAAGCATAAGTTTTAAGCTGCTTGCATAGTATTATACTAAGGTGATTCAAAATGATAAATGATCCAACATTATTTATTGATAGCGTTAGTGATAAAAAGGATGGAAATGAAAATCAGGATTTTTTTGATAGTCGAAATGTGAAGCGTAAGAAAGTAGCGCACCACCGATTAGAGGATATAGAGGCAATGCTTTATTATCGAATACATGTCTTAGCAGAAGTATATACGAAGCATGGCACCTATGAGGGAATTGTTGAGGAAGTTAATGAATTAGGATTAAAACTTCAGATGGACAATGAACTAAAACTGATTCCTATTGTAGAAATAGAGGATATCAACATTTTAAAACTATAAAATCTAGGGCACGTGAAGTGCCTTTTTTCTTCTAAAAAAGCATTTTATTTTATAAACATAGTGTTACATCTAAAATAAAAGACATAGACTTTATATAGGTGATTTTATTGAAAAAGGCTATATTATTTTTAAGTTTATTATTTAGTGCTGCCATCCCAACACAAGCCATAACAAACACGGATTCGAGCTATATTGTTATGGAGGCTACAACAAATCGTATCTTGGAGGGCAATAATCTAAATAAGCAATATCTTGTTGCTTCAACTGCAAAGATAATGACAGCAATAACAGCCATTGAGTATTATAAAATAGATGAGCAAATTAAAGTAACAAGGGAGGACACTTTAGAGGTTGGGTCTAAGGTGTATTTAAAGGAAAATGAAGTTTTGACAAGAAAGGATTTGCTTTATGCTTTGATGCTACGTTCAGCAAATGATGCAGCATCTGCTTTAAGTGGTCATAATTCAAAGGAATTTATTAAGCAAATGAATGAACTTGCAAAAAAAATTGGTATGAAAAATAGTGTTTTTGTTAACGCATCAGGCCTTGATGAAAGAGAGTATAATTTATCTACCGCCTATGATATGGCATTGCTGAGCTCCTATGCAGCAAAAAATAAGACCTTCGTTGCTATCTCCTCAGCTCATGAGTATTCGTGCTCCTCAAAAGAATCAAGTTACAACTGGCATAATAAGCATAAGCTAGTTTCAAATGATAATGATTTTCTTTGGGGAAAAACAGGATATACGAAAAAAAGTAGAAGAATTCTGGTTTCAAATTATGTGAAGGAAAGCAAAAATGTTATTATTGTGACAATTAATGATGGAAATGATTGGAATCATCATAGAGCCTTAGCCTCTGATAATTCAAAATATAATTTTGTAACGATTTTTAAAAAAGGTGTATATGATACGAAAAAGGATGTTACCTATTATATTTACATTCCGGAAGATATAATTTTGCCAATCAAGAAAAATGAAAAAGAAAAAATTCAAATGACTTTTAGGCTTTACAAGGAATATGCATTATTGGACATTTACTTAAATGATGTGCTGGTATTAAATCGTAAGATTGAGGTGTTTGATAAAACGACCTTTGATATTGACTTGGTTATTGATAGCTTTAAATAGGAAAGTAATAAAAAAATAAAGAAAGAAAAAAACCAGCATGTGCTGGTTTTTCTAATTTAATAAATAGATATGGGTCATTAAAATAGTTGCAAATAGTGTCCAAAGAAGATATGGAGTAAATACCAGAAATTCCTTTTTACTTGTTTTAAAGGTTGTAAGAAACAAAAATAAACCTGTAATAAAGGAACAAAGTGTTACTGCAAAGGATAAAAATAGCTTTTTATCTATGAAGAAAACCTTGTTGAAGAAGAAGCTTATTAAATAGTTCATTAGAAAGTAAAGCAGCATTTCTTTAGATAGGCGTTTGTTAGAAATCTTTTCTGCAAGATACAGACTGAAAATAACATAGAGAATAGACCAAGCTATTCCAAAAAGAAAAGTGGGTGGAGCATATAAAGGTTTTTGGAGTGCCTCATAATAGGCGGGCTCTGCTTTAAATAGAAATGCTGGAATAAAATAGAGAAGTAAACAGATAAGAAAGACGACTATGGTTTTAAATATTTTCATAAAGACACCTCTTGTAATAGTTTATTCAGAAGATTATCTTTTCATTCTAAGAACAAGAAGAAAAAGAGGAGCGGAACTCCTCTATTTTAATAATAACCGCAATTCGTCCTTTATGACGTCTAAAACATATTCTTTATTTGGTGATATTTCTCCGCCAATAATCTTTGTTGCAATAAAGGTTTCTATTCTTTTTTGAATGAATCGCTTTACAGGACGTGCACCAAATTCTATGTCAAAGCTTTGGTTTATAATATGGGATTTTAAAGAATCAGCAAAGGTGATGTGAATTCCCTGTGCGATAAGACGCATATCTAATTCTCTTAGCATTTTAGAAACAATTTTTAATTGGATATCCTTTTTTAAAGGATGGAAGGAAATGATTTCATCAATTCGATTTAGAAATTCAGGCTTAAAGTATTGCTTAAGTAGTGAAGAGATTTCTTCCTCCTTGCCTTCAGATAGAAGAATGCTACTTCCTAGATTTGATGTCATAATAATAATTGTGTTTTTGAAATCTACTGTTCTACCCTGTGAATCAGATAAACGACCATCATCAAGAATTTGTAAAAGCATATTTAATACATCACGATGAGCCTTTTCAATTTCATCAAACAAGATAATGGAGTAAGGATTTCTTCTAACCTTCTCTGTTAATTGTCCACCCTCATCATAGCCAATATATCCAGGAGGTGATCCAATTAGTTTGGCTACACTATGAGCTTCCATATATTCAGACATATCTATACGGATTATGTGAGCTTCACTATCAAAAAGTGCATCTGCTAATGCCTTGGCCAGCTCTGTCTTTCCTACACCAGTAGGTCCTAAGAAGAGGAAGGAGCCAATTGGTCGGTTTTCATCCTTGATTCCTGCACGCTGACGAAGAATGGCATCACTTACTAAAGTTACTGCCTCCTCTTGTCCAATTACACGCTCCTCTAGAGTCTCCTTTAAATGAAGTATCTTTTCCTTTTCTCCTTGCATAAGCTTTGAGATGGGTATATTTGTCCATTTAGCAACGACTGAAGCAATGTCTTCCTCATCAACAGCTTCAGATAGGAGATGGTTTTCTCTGCTCCGATTCTGATACTCCTTGATTTCCTTTTCAAGGTTAGGGATTGTTGCGTATTGAAGCTCAGATGCAAGCTTATAGTTTCCTTCATTGAAGGCTTTTTCCAATTCAAATCGCCTTTCATCTAAGGCTTTTTTCATTTCTTTAAAGTGAAGAAGTTCCTTTTTTTCACTTTGCCATTTGGCTGTTAAGCTCTTGCCTTCTGCCTCAAGAGATTTTAGTTCCTCTGTAATTTTTTGCAGTCTTGCTTTTGAGGTATCGTCATTTTCCTTTTTCAATGCCATCTGCTCAATCTTTAATTGAGCAATATGTCGATCAATATCGTCTAAAGCAACTGGCTTAGAATCAAGCTCCATTCTGCAAGATGCACAAGCTTCGTCAATTAAATCAATTGCCTTATCTGGCAAGAAACGATCTGTAATATACCGGTTAGATAGTGTAGCAGCAGCAACTACGGCATTGTCTGTTATTGCAACGCCATGATGAAGCTCAAAGCGTTCCTTTATTCCTCTTAGAATGGAAATGGTATCTAAAACAGTAGGCTCACTTACAAGAACCTTTTGGAATCGTCTTTCTAAAGCACTATCCTTTTCAATATATTCACGATATTCTTTCAATGTTGTAGCCCCAATGCAATGGAGTTCTCCACGAGCAAGCATAGGCTTAAGCATATTAGAGGCATCAAGGGCTCCATCTGTTTTCCCTGCTCCTACAATTAAATGAATTTCGTCAATGAACATTATGATAGAACCCTCGGATTCTTTAATTTTATTTAAAACGGCTTTAAGTCGTTCCTCAAATTCACCACGATATTTAGCTCCAGCAACTAATGCGCCCATATCTAGTTCAAAGATTTCCTTATCCTTTAAAGAAGAAGGAACGTCATTTGCTACAATTCTTTTGGCAAGACCCTCTATGATGGCCGTTTTACCAACACCAGGTTCACCAATTAGAACAGGATTATTTTTTGTTTTTCTAGATAGAATTCTTATAATGCGTCTAATTTCCTCATCTCTTCCAATGACGGGGTCAATTTTCCCATTTCTTGCAAGCTCCACAACATTTCTACCATATTTCTCTAATACATTTTCTTCTGTTTGATTATATTGTTCCATAGTAAAAACCTCCTTGTTCATCATATAGTTTATTCCAACTACACTTATATTATACTCTTTATTTTGGCACTGTCAATAAAAGAGTGCCAAAAAATAAAAAAATAATGATTTTGATTTGACTTTGAGCATACAGTTTGATATAATCTAATACGCTATATTGTATAGTGATTTGGCCCTGTAGCCAAGTGGTAAGGCACGGCACTGCAACTGCCCGACCATCAGTTCGAATCTGTTCGGGGCCTCCAGTAGAAAATAATGACTTTCTATATAGAGTCTTATTTTATAGCAAATAGAAAAAGGATTGATTTATCAAAGTATTTTCCGGGTACCATGATGTCAATCTTTTTTTCTTTTAATTCTATAAAATGCTTATTTTCGAATACGTTCAGCACCCTGAACAGTTTCTAAATTACTCAAAATTATTTAGAGAATTATACTTGAAGTTATTTAGCTTAATTTCTTCATTTGTAAAATCCAGGTAACGCTGAGTATTTTCTAGCTTCTCATTATAGCTATGAATTTAAGGCTTATAATTCAAAAAATGATACAAAAGACAATTTGTATTGTTACTACAAATTTTAGAAGGAACTGAATAATAATATTTTGAATTTAGAAATATAGGGAAGATGTGTTTCAGCTAGAAGCGGTATTAAAATCTACTATCAGAATCTTACAAGAAAAATTAAAAAATCCTGAGGCCGCACGGGCAACTTAGGATCAATATTAGTTTATGATCTCAAATGTGATTGTTTTACAAAAATTAATAAATTAGAAAATTTGATTGACAGTTTTTTATTTTGTAGTATTATTTTAGTGTGATTGACTCTTGGATACCTGTGTGGACCAAGGGCTTTTTATTTTTAAAGAGGGTATTAGTCGTATGGAAGAAAAATATATCTTTGAAAAGTCTAATTATAGTAATATAAAAACTGATCTAATTTTTGACTCTAATAGTTTTGAAATGTGTGAAAATCCTAGGAAAGAAATGATGGCATCTGTATTATTTATAGTTAATCATAAATCTAGAAATGTTTTAATAGATTCACAAGGGGAAAAGTATACTTGTTTTTTAGGGGATATAAATAAATGTAAAGAAATAGGTAGTGAATTTAGAAATTGAGTTTGTAAATATGTTGACTATGAACTGATAGAGGAATGGCATCCTAATTAAAAAATATTTAAAATTAAATCTAAACAATTTGATTATTACATATTTCTAGTAAAATGGATATCATATACTTTAAATTAAGACATGCTTACTTATTCAAGTATTCATTGAAAATTGAATAAACTAATAAGAAAAAATGATAAAAATTGAAGTTTTCAGCTAATTGTTTGGGGGCTTCAGCAAAAAATACATTGGAAAATTCTGGTGTCTAAATAAGTTAGAAAAGGCGGATTTCTAAAATTTTGGGATTTGCCTTTTTTAACAATTTTCGACAAAGTTTAAACAGTGTCTTTAAATGTGATTCATTTTCTTGTATAATAAAATTAAAAGGAAAAGAGGTTGAGAAAGATGAAGTTTAAAAAGTTAATATTTACAATCTTATTTTGTTTTACAATTGGATTGACTCTTACAGCCTGTAAGGGAAACACAGAAGTACCAAGCAAAGAATATGATGTAATCTTTGATACAGATGGTGGTAGTACTATTGAAAATCAGGTAATTGCTGAAGGGAATGCAGTACTTAAGCCAGAGGATCCTACAAGAGCTGGGTATATTTTTGAGGGATGGTATCAGGATTCTGCTAAGAAAAAGCCTTGGAATTTTTCAACGAGTGTAATTACTGAGGAAACAACAATTTATGCAAAGTGGGCAAAAATATTGTCTTGCTTAGAAGCAAGTAAATTATGTGAGCCTGAAAATTTCAAATCGACAGAACGCTGTTATATTCAAGGAATCGTTGACACAGTTTCTAATCCTACATATGGAGAAATGACCATTTCAGATGAAACAGGCTCCCTATATGTATATGGAACATATAGCTCAGATGGAACAAAGCGATATAGTGAATTAGATAATAAGCCTTTTGCAGGAGATGAGGTATTACTTTATGGACTTCTTCAGAACTTTAAAGGAAGAGCTGAACTGACGAGTGCTTGGATTATCAGCTTTACTCCGCAGAAGGATGAATTTGATGAATCAAATTATACAAAAATGAGCATCGCTGAGTCTCGAGAGGCAGAAAAGAATGATAAAATTTTAGTAGAGGGTGTAGTTTCAAAAATCACTTATGCAAATGGAATGATTCCAAGTGGATTTTATCTAGTAGATTCAACCAGCTCTATTTATGTCTATGATTCTCAAATTGCACCAAGAGTAAGCGTTGGAAATAAGGTAAAGCTTGCTGGTGTCAAGGATTTGTGGATATTAGAAACGGAGGCGGGAAATGCTGAAAAGTTTGGATATAAGGGGTGCTGTCAGCTTACAAACGCTCATTTGATTTCCTCTGATAACGGGAACAATAGATTTGATAAAAATTGGATAGAGCAGACAACAATAAAAGATATTATGGAGACTCCAGTTTCTAAAAATATTACAACCTTAATTTACAAGGTTAATGCCTTGGTACATAAGTCAGTAGGAACAGGGTTTATCAATTATTATTTTTATGACATTGATGGAAAAACGGGCTCCTATGCTTATACTCAGTGTAATGGAAGTGATTATGAATGGTTAGATGAATTTGATGGAAAAATTTGTACAGTATACTTGTCTGCCATCAACGCTAAAGCTAGTGCTTCAGGATGTGTATGGAGATTTTTACCAATAGAGGTAATTGATGAAGGATATAGTTTTGATCAGGCAAATGCTCCTAAATTTGCAGTGGATTATTATGGTGTTGGACAATTTCTTCCAATATACACAAGTGATCCTAAATTAGAATTGATTACTGAGGTTTCACAAGAATTACTTGGTATAAAAAATATTACTTTAGAGTATTCATCTAATGATACAGATATTGTAAGCTTTGATGTAGAGAATGATAAATTAATTATGCATACAAAGAATGCAGGAACTGCTACCATTACAATTAAAGCTTCTTATTTAGATTATGAATATTCAACTACTCTGCAAATCAAATTGGAATCCATAGACATTCCTGATACAATCACGATTAAGGAGGCTATTGATTCACCAGCAACAGAGGGAGGAACTGAGGTGATTGTCCGCGGAATTGTTGGGCCTTCCCTAGTTAACCGATCCGGCTTCTATTTGATTGATGAAACAGGTGTGATTGCCATTACTACGGATTCAGAAACCTTATCAGGGCTTGCTTTAGGCAATGAGGTTATATTAAAAGGAACAAGGACTTTGTTTGGTAATGAAGAAGGTTATTATGGCCAATCTGTTATATTAGATTGTGAGCTTATTATTAATTTATATGGAGAACAGGATTATTCTACGGCTACCTTTGATTCATCTAAAACACTAGATGACCTATTGGCCTTTAATGTTAGTGAGGATCATACGACACAGGTCTATGTAGTTGAGGTAGAGATTAAAGTTGTTGAGGCAACATATTATTCTAATATTTATTTGGTTTCTCCACAAACCAATCAGCAAATGATCTTGTATTGTAGTGGAGCAAATCAATATAGCTGGCTAAAGAAGTATGCAGGTCAAACAATAACAGTAGAGCTTGCGTTATGTAATTGGAATAAGAAAAAGCAATTTCCAGGTTGTGTTCTATCTGCAACAGGCGAGGATGGAACAAAGGAAGTAAATGTTTTGAATTTCAATAAATAATATGTAAAAATAAAAACCTGATTTTATCAGGTTTTTAGCATTTTATAAAGGAAATTATAGGATTTTCTTTATGAATGATTTCAAGGATTTCTTCTAAGTTATCTTTATCCTTATAGGAATTCAATTGTTTAAACTCAATTTGTAGTGGCGTCTTATAATAGGTTAGCGCATCTATTAAGGCATCATAATTTTCACTATACAAGCCTTCAACTTTAGTTAATAGATAATGAAGAAGCTCCTTCTTTGATGGATAAAGATTACAGCAAACAACAATTTTTTTCATATAAACCTCAGAATTGAAAAACTACTGTAATGATCTTCTGTGTAAAAGATTAGCCAATCAGAGGAAAATACAATTCGCTTAGCATTTCGTGATGCTCCTTTATAATCTATATCACATTCTGTATAGGTGCGTCCTTTTTTATAGGGAAGAAGACCTTCTCGATTATAAAATTGATCTCCACCAACGCTTAATTTATTTTCAGTAGTGTAATCGGCTTTGTTAAATTTGCCTTTTGTTTTAAAGTTACTTGGCAGACTATGGTAGGTATAGATATATCCTCCGACCTCCTCCATAGAGGTATATACACCACTTTCAGAAATTGTAATATCAGAAAGCTTCAAGGAAATAACATCCATTCCAAAGGAATCAAATTCATTTTCCCAATGGGCAACTAGAGTAATGTCTTGTAAAACAGCTGAATTAAAATCATAGGGGAGGTCTTCTAGATACCAGTCTATAAAAATAAATTCCTCTCTTTGAGGGGCTAAGGGTTCTATGGCACATTGCCCTTCAATAACACTTTGACTTGCAACCTCGCTTCCACCATTGCTGTTGAAGCTGACTATATAAATTGACTTTTCTTGATTCTCTAGACAGCCAGTTAAGCATAGGGCAAAAAGAAGGAAGAAAAAGAAGATTCTTTTTTTCATAAAGATCACTCACTTTCTTTTTATAGATTATATCATAATTCTTCAACATTTTCCTCATTCCCTTAAAAAAACAAAAAAATCCTTCTTTTTTAGATATTTTTTTAAAAAACCATTTCAATTGTAAGCGTTTTAGTATATACTATAAGTAACGTAAAGCGTTTGTTTAAGAAAAAAGAAAGGATATTTTTATGAGTAAGGAAAGTATTATTATTTTGTCATGTGTCTTATGTGCCGCTGTTGTCACATTGGCATATGTATTTATTCTATTTCGGAGAGTAAGTAGAATAAAAATCAGAAATCCTAGGGTAGAGGAGATATCAAAGTACATTCATGAAGGAGCAATTGCCTTTTTGAAAAGAGAGTATATGATTATTATCCCTTTTGTGATTTGCTTTGCCATTTTGCTGACTGTATTAGGATTTATTCCAGCCTTTGAGAATGCTGAGGGAGTTGGCTGGAAATCGGCCATCTGCTTTGTCATTGGAGCTTGTTTTTCTGGTATTGCTGGATGGGTTGGTATGTATACAGCAACCAAGACTAATGCTAGGACAGCAATGAAGGCTGATGAGGAGGGAATGTCTCAGGCACTTAATACAGCCTTTAGTGGTGGAGCTATTTTAGGACTAACTGTTGCAGGGCTTGGATTGCTTGGTCTTACAGGTCTATTTTTTGGAGCGTATGCTATATTTAATAATATAGAAGAGGCGGCAAGAGTGATTAGTGGATATGGATTAGGATGTTCTATGATTGCTCTGTTTGCTCGAGTTGGCGGAGGAATTTATACGAAAGCAGCAGATGTAGGAGCCGATTTGGTTGGGAAAATTGAATCAGGTATTCCAGAAGATGATCCTAGAAATCCTGCGACAATTGCTGATAATGTAGGAGATAATGTAGGAGATATTGCAGGTATGGGATCTGATTTAACAGAATCCTATGTTGGGTCAATTATATCTGTTTTGACAATTGCAGCTACTATGCTTACAACTTCAAATGGATATTTAAAAAATTTCTTATTCCCTTTGATGATTGCAGGAGTTGGCGTTCTCGCTTCTATGCTTGCCGTCATTTTTATCCGGTTAAAGCAGTGGAAGAATCCCCATAAAGCTTTGAACATAGCAACCTATGTGGCAACGGGTATTGTTATTATTGCAACCCTATTTATTGGCTTATTTTATATGGGGTCTGTTAAGTATTTCTTTGCAGTGCTTGCTGGTCTGCTTGCTGGTATTTTAGTTGGATTTATAGCAGAAATATATACATCTAGTGATTATAAGGAAGTAAAGCGTATTGCGTATGAATCTCAAACAGGACATGCTACTAATATAATAGCAGGTATGGGAAGTGGAATGAAATCTACTGGACTGACAATTATAGCTTTGGTTGTTGCTATTGCGATTGCATATTTTGTTTGTGGAAGCTATGGTATTGCTCTAGCTGCTGTTGGAATGCTTTCTACCTGTGGTATAACAGTTTCTGTTGATGGATATGGACCAATTAGTGATAATGCTGGTGGTATTGCCCAGATGGCTCAATTAGATTCTCATGTGCGTGAGATAACAGATAAGCTGGATTCTGTTGGAAATACGACAGCTGCAATTGGCAAGGGCTTCTGCATTGGTTCTGCTACGTTAACGTCCTTAGCCTTGATTGTTGGATATTTTAATGCGAGCGGAATAGATTTTATTGATATTTCTAATCCTGTATTTATTGTTGGATTACTTATTGGAGCAATGTTACCTTATTTATTTAGTTCTTTAGTCATTGCTTCCGTGGGACGAGCAGCTAATAAAATGATTGAAGAGGTTAGAGGGCAATTTGAGGCAGATCCTGGCATTTTAAAGGGAGAATCTAATCCAAATTATGCAAAATGTGTAGACATATCCACTAAAGCCTCTTTAAAAGAAATGATTTTGCCTGGACTAATTGCAGTTCTTGCCCCTATTCTTGCAGGCTTAATATTAGGTGCTAGTGGATTGGGTGGTATTTTGATTGGTGGTTTGCTTTCTGCAATTATGCTTGCCGTATTTATGGCAAACTCTGGTGGGGCCTGGGATAATGCGAAAAAGTATATTGAAGAAGATCATTTTGGTGGAAAGGGCTCAGATACTCATCATGCAGCAATTACTGGAGATACCGTTGGGGATCCATTAAAGGATACAGCTGGTCCAGCAATGGATATCCTAATTAAGCTGATGTCAATTATATCTCTTATTATTGCTCCGCTTTTAATTAATTATCAAAGCCTATGGGATTTAATTGTAAAATGGATAAATAAATAAAAAAATGGCTGGATTTTTCCAGCTTTTTTTATCCTAACATTACATCTAGTATCATCATAATCACAAATCCAATACATATTCCGATATTACAAATGTGACTATGGGAAGAGGGAATCAGCTCATCAACAACTACGAAAACCATAGCTCCAGCTGCAAAGCTTAGTAAGTAGGGCATCGTTGGTTGGATATACATCATAAGAAGATAAGCGACAATACTGGCAATGGGTTCTACGACACCTGATAAAAACCCTTTCCAAAAGGCTTTTAATTTAGAATGCTCAGGAACCAAATTTAAAGAAATTATACTTCCTTCTGGGATGTTTTGAATTCCAATTCCAAAGCTTAGGGCTAGTGCTGTTGTTGCTAAAAATGCATCTCCCTGCATTGCAGCAGCAAAAGCAACACCAACAGATAGGCCCTCAGGGATATTATGAATAATGACCGCTAAGGAAAGCATATTCACATTTGCTTTTTTCTTCTTTGTAACATATATATCAAAAAGCATGATGAGCATCATCCCTAGAATAAAGCCAATAGCTGCTGGGATATAGCAGGTATAAGGATTATCACCTGAAAGCTCAATAGCAGGAATAATCAAACTCCAAATGGAGGCTGCAAGCATTACACCAGCAGCAAATCCTTGTAAAAGATTTTTGAGGCTAGGTTTAATTTCTTTTTTTATCATGAAAACAAATAAGGAGCCTATTGTAGTTCCCAAAAGAGGAATCAGAAAGCCTAGGATTAGCATTTGCATTTTACTCACCTATATTATAAGTATGAGCTTTTTGGAAAATGTTATAGGTTTTTTTCTAAAAAAATGTTAAAATTTTAAAAAATATGCTATAATAATTCTTTGAAGAGAGGTTAAGAAGAAAATGGAGAAGATCACATACAAAAAATCTTTAGCAGCAAAGTTAATTTTACATCCTGAGTCAATTGTTGCTTATCAATCTCTAAAGGACTTGTGTAGCACACATAAAAAGGTATCTACAAGAATGAGCTTTGGAAAGGAAACAATATCCTTTGGAAGAACAAAGGTGGCAGCAATTAAAATTGTTGTTCGTCATATTAATTTGCATTTGGCACTAGACCCAAAGGATTATGAGAATTCTAAATATTTCTTTAAAGATATGTCCCAAACAAAGCAAGGGCAAATTTATCCAATGCGTGTGAAAATTAAAGGACCTCGAAGCCTAAAGTATGCTTTAGAATTACTAGAGGATGCCCTAATTAAGGCAGGAGCTACTGAGCTTTGTCCAGCAGAGGATGTGGATTATCAAGAACTATTTTATTCCCGTGGATTTGATGCACTTTTATCTGAGGGATTAATCAAGAAATATGTAAAGATTATTGATGATGGAGTAGATGAGGTTGTTGAGGATTCTTTAGAAGATATAGATGAAGAAGCAGAAGCTGAAGAAGATGATATGGTTTTGGTTAAATTTCATGCGAAGACACTTTTTATGGCTGAACATCAAGCAGATAAGCTTTTCATTATTACCAATACAAATGACTGGAAGGTTGAAAAAGGAATTCCAATGAAAAAGGGTAAGGATGGCAGTTTTACTGCAACTGCAGAATTTCCTAAAAATACGCATTTAGAATTTAAAATCTGTAAAGCAAAGAGCTGGCAGGATGTTGAAAAAGGAATTTGGAAGGAAGAACTAATCAATCATTATTATTACTTGGAAGAGGATGTTGAAATAGAGGATTTAATCCATAATTTCCGTGAAGATTAAAGGGTCCAAATGTTGGACCTTTTCCATTCTTAATATGAAAGGATGAAAAGAAAAACGATGTTAAATCAAATGGTTGATGTGATTGTTGACAGAAAATTAAATAGTGTTCATCCCAAGCATCCAGATATCATCTATGAGGTAAATTATGGATATGTACCTAACACGGTTTCTCCCATAGATGGAGAAGAGATAGATGCCTATATTTTAGATGTAGATGTTCCTATAAAGCGATATCATGGAAAGGTGATTGCCATTATTCACCGTTTTAAGGAAGAGGATAAGCTTATAGTATCAAATCGTTTAATTTCCAAAAAAGAGATTTTGGAAAAAACCTTCTTTCAGGAGAGATATTTTTCTTCTTATATTGAAATGGCTTATACTACAAAGGAAGATATTCTTTTTGATTTAATGCGTTATGACTTCAGCTCAAAGGATACGCTGATGCTTCATTCTAGTTTAAAGAGCTTTGGCGCTGTTGAGGGAAGAGATATTCTTCAGGCTTTTAAGGAGTATTTTAAGGATGGACTTGTTATTTTGCCTACCCATACCTGGAATACAATTACAAAGGATGGAGATATCTTTGATGTAAATAGCACACCATCTTGTGTAGGAGCCTTAACAAATTTAGCTTTACAGGATTCTGAGTTTAAAAGAAGTTGTCATCCAACCCATTCTGTGTGTGCCTATGGAAAAGCAAAGGATATTTATTTAAAACAGGATGAAAATCAGCTAACTCCTGTATCTCCTACTGGATGCTTTGGAAGCTTGTGGAAATGGGATGCAAAGATTTTATTTATGGGAGCCCCACTTTCTAAAAATACATTTATTCATAGCGTTGAAGAGGAAATGGATGTTCCTGATCGATTTACAGAAAAAATATTTCATTTTATTTCTAAGTCAGGAACAAATGCATTTGATTTTTATATGCCAAGGCATTATTCTTCTAAAAGAGATCATTTAAGTGAAAACTATGCAAAGCTGTTACCTCATTTTTTAAAATACAATATAGCAAAGGAAATATATATTGGGAATAGTAAAACTATCGTTTTAGATGCAAGGAAATGCTATCACTATGTCAAGTACCTATTAGAAAAAAATATTCATATTTTTGATGATGAAGAGGAGTTTGAGGATGATTATGAAGGTTATTAAGAAACAAAATAATAGTAAAATGTGTATGATATGTGGAATGGATAATCCATTTGGTGTTCAGGCTCAATTTTATGAGCTAGAGGATAAGCGAGTTTGTGGGTTGTTCCAATTTAAGGAAGAGCATCAGAGCTATCCTGGAAGAGTTCATGGTGGAATGATTAGTGCAATGCTTGATGAGCTTGCATGTAGAGCATTTTGGGTGTATTCTCCAAAGCAGTTGGGTGTTACCTTTGATTTGACAACAAAATATCGAAAGCCAGTTCCCTATAATACACCTCTTAAGGGGATTGGGAAAATTGTGAAGCAAACCAGTCGTTATTTTGTTGCAGAATGTCAAATTTATCACAAGGAAGAGCTTTTAGCTGAAGGAATAATCCGATACCTTATATTACCTGATGATCAGATAACAGATGCTGATTATGATGAGGAAATGTGCTATGCTATTTTAGATGATATAAAGGATATAGAAATATGCGATTAGATAAGCTTCTTTCCCATATGGGATATGGTTCTAGAAAGGATGTAAAAGCTCTTATTCGTAAGGGCTTTGTTATGGTAAATGGAGAAGCTGTTTATAATGATGATGAGAAAATTGATGAAAAAGTAGATGAGGTTTTCCTTTTAGATGAGCAGATTTTTTATAAAAAAAAGGTTTATTTTCTATTAAATAAGCCCAAGGGGTATGTCAGTGCAACCTATGATTCCTATGACCCTACGGTCTTGGATTTGATAAAGGAAACTCAAAAAGGTCTATTTCCTGTGGGGCGTTTGGATAAGGATACGACGGGGCTTTTGTTAATTACAAATGATGGAGATTTAGCTCATCGCTTATTGGCTCCTAAGCATCATGTGGAAAAGACCTATGAGCTGACCTTTTCAGGTGATTTTCATGCCTCTTACCTTCATCAATTTGAAACAGGGATTCAGCTATTGGACGGCTATGTTTGTAAGCCTGCAAGATTTGAGCTGATTGAGCCTCATTTTGGAAGAATTACAATAATTGAGGGGAAATTTCATCAAATCAAAAGAATGATGGAGGCATTAGGGTTAGAGGTAACCTCTTTAAAAAGAATTTCCTTTGGCGGGATTTGCCTTCCTAAGGATCTTCTTGAGGGGAAATATAGGGAGCTTACTCAAGAGGAACTATCCTGCCTTAATAGGCAGAGGTAAAAGATATCATTTATAACTTTTTAAATATTTATTTAAAATGGCCTTATATTTCTTGAAAAATATAGGGCTTTTTCTTGTATTTCTCTTCATTTTTTGATAAAATAGGTTAAAATAGTGAAAAAAGATAGGTGGGTAAAAGCTATGGACTTTTTTGGTATGATACCAGATAATTTTTTCTCTTTGCTTTCCTCTAAAAATAAGCGAATATATTTAGCTTCTATATTGCAAAGCTTTAAAACATATGAAACAGGATCTATTCTAGGAATTGAAAAAAAGATTGTTGTTGACGATTTAGTTAATTTTTTAGATAATAGTTCCTATTTGTATGACGTTGAGGATGAAGAGGATGAGGAATCAAATCCTCAGTCTAAGCGTGAGCTTGCAAATTACATATTAAGGCGAATGGAAGAATGTGGCTGGATTTATATTGATGTTACCAATGATTATGAGGAAATTTTAAATTTCTCTGATATGGCAATTACAATTTGTGAAGCATTAATTACAGCATATCCAATGGCTGCTGAATCCTATGGTGATGAAAATGAATCCTATGAGCTTTATGCCAATGAGTATCAGGGATATATTTTCACAATATATTCTGTTTTACACAATACAGATAACACGGATTTTGCGATGACCTTTGACGTGGTTTATAATACAACCAAGCAGTTGATTCGTGCTTTGCGTCGACTAGACAGCAGATTAAAGGAATATATTACAAGTGTTGTAGAAACTGCTGAGATTAAGGACTTGATGGAGCGTCTGATGACCTTTAAAACAGAGATTTATGATCGAAGCTATTTGAAAATGAAAACTTCTGACAATATTAACCGATATCGTTTAGCAATTGTATCTAAGCTAGAGGAATTTTCTAAAGATGAATTTGCAATGAGTATGGTTGTTAATGATTTTAAAAGGAAGTTTCCTGCAATAGATATAGCTACACAAAAGGCGAATAAAGCCATCGATGAGGTTATTGATGTGTTCAATTCCATTGATGTATTTGTTTCTGAAATTGACAATAAGAATCGAAATTATATTAATTCAACCATAGGAAAGATTAAGTTCTTACTAAGCGAGGATGATAATATTATTGGTAAACTGAATGCGGTTTTAAAGCATATTAAGACTTCAAATGAAAAGGGAAGAATTGATAAGGCAATCCGCCTAGTAGATACAATGTATACTTTAAATCAAACGAAGGTATATACCTGTGAATCATCTTTATATTCTCCAAGAGGAAGTTATACAAGGAACTATAATCAGACCTTAGATGCGATAGGATTAGAGGGATTCACTCTAACAGAGGAATTTATGCAACAATTTAAGTCTGCCTATAATGAGGTTGAAATTAAGAACTTCTTAGAGTCTAATATGCTTGAAAATCATCTGCAGGCCAGCGAGATTATTCATTATAATTCGGAAAATATTACCGTGCTGATGACGGTTTATAGTTTAATGTACGCCTCTAATTTAGATTATCGTATTGAGGTTTTAGATACTATGATTGAGCATAAGCGTTATCGCTTGAGAGATTTTATCATTGAGAGGAGAGGGTAAAAATGCTTAGTGCATATGAAACAATGACAACTACGCAGCAAAATCAGTTTAAGGATACTGCAAATAAATTACTCGCAACAACCTTTTTATGTCGAGATAAGAAGGATAATAAAGAAAATTATTATTTTTTAATGAGCTTTAAGGATTTATTTGATGAATTCTTTAAGGTGCTGGGCTATGAAATAAAATTAGATACGGCGTTAGGCTCTGTTATGCTTGAGGGAGCCTCTGCTTCAAATACGTTAAAGCTAAGACGGGATGAATCCATCATCTTATTAATCTTACGACTTTTATATCATGAAAAGGCAAAGGATACTTCCTTAAATGATAATATTGTTTGTAGTGTGGCAGATATTCATACTAAGTATGATTATTTGCAAATTAAGCGCAAGTTGAATAAGACAGATTTGGTATCAGCAGTTAGATTGCTTAGAAGATACAATCTAATTGAGGTTACGGGAGATGTAACATCCTCAGCTTGTAGAATCATTATATTGCCTACTATTTTAATGGCAATTAAGAGTGAGGATGTTAATGAGGTTTACCAAACCATTTCTAGAATTTCTCAGGAGGATGGTGATAAGGAATGAAAAAATTAGTTAAAATTCGTTTGATTAATTGGCATTATTTATCCAATGAAACCATAGAGATTCATGGCAATACTTTATTATCTGGACCAAATGCTTCAGGTAAGTCTACAATTATGGATGCTATAACCTTTATCTTGACTGCTGGAGATACAACCTTTAACTTGGCAGCAAATGAAAAGGGAAAGCGTGATTTAAGAGGATATGTAAAATGTAAGCTAGGTATGGATGATAAGGAGTATTTAAGAAATGGAGATGTTTCTGGACATATTGCCTTAGAGTTCTATGATGAGCGTACAGATAGTCGTTTTGCGGTTGGTGCTGTTATTGATGCCTTTGGAGAGTTGCTTCCAGTTAAAACCTTATTTTATCGTACGTTTGAGCCAATCAATGATTCTATGTTTGTTTCTGATGAACATCAAATTTATGGAACGGTTGAATTCCGTAAGAAGAATCCAAACTTTGAATTTTTCCTAACCAAAAAGGAAGCAAAGCGTGGATTTAGAACTGCTTTTGGGTCTATTAATGAGGATTTCTATCGCTTAATTCCTAAGGCCCTAGCATTTAAGCCTATTGCGGATGTTAAGGATTTTATCTATCAAAATATTTTAGAGGAAAAGGATATTGATGTTACAGCAATCAAAGATTCTATTCGTTCCTATAAAGAACTGGAAAATACCTTAAAGCTTATTACGAAAAAGATTAATGATTTAAGAGAAATTGACAGTATTTATCAGGAGCTACGAGGAATTGAGGAGCGTAAGAACTATATCCAGTACTTGATGCATCTTTTTGATACAGAAGAAATTAGAAATGAGATTACAGATGCAAAACGTCAAATTGAACAACAGGAAGCCTTGCGTGTGATGAAGGAGCAGGAAATCATTTCTTTAGATCAGGAACTTCTTGCTTTAAATGAACGCTCTAGAGATTTATATAATGCTTTAAGTAATAATGATACCTTTAAGGCGGAGGAATTTATTAATCGTGAGATTTTAAAGACACAGACCAATATTACCTCCTTAGAGGCAAACCAGCAGGTTTTCTTAAAGCGTGCAACCAATTATAAGAATGCTTTAAATGATTTAAGAAAGCTATCTGAAGAAAGATTGTTTGCAGAGATGGCAAATCTTCCTCTGGTTCAGATAAATACAATGGATGTAGAAGCCTCTAAGATGAAGCTTAAGGATTATCAATCTAGACTGAATGCAATTCAGAATAAGATGAATCAAGAGCTTGGATCCCTAGATATGAGAAAACGGGGTATTGTTTCTCAAATTAATGAAATATCTACGAATTTAAAGGGATTAGATCAAAATCGTGTGAATTTCCCTACACAGCTTCTTCAGATTCGAGCAGAAATTGAAGAAGGATTAAAGCGAATTTATAATTATGATATTAAGGTTCATATCTTTGCAGAAATCTGCGAAATAACAGATCCAAATTGGGCGGATACCATAGAGATTTTCTTGGGAAATCGCCGATTTAATATGATTGTAGAACCAAGATATTTTGACCAAGCGTTACAGATTTATTCTAGAATAAAGAATAAATATAGACTCTATGGTATTGGTTTGGTGAATACAAAGCAGATTAGTCGCTTTAAGAATTATGAATCTAAGTCCTTAGCTTCTATCATTGATAGTGAGAATCAGGATGCAAGATGCTACATTAATTATACTTGTGGAAATGTCATTATGTGTAATGATGCAATGGAGCTTGAAAATTATCAAACCTCTATTACCAATGATTTACTAATTTATAGAGGATTCGCGGTAACAAGCTTAAATCCAAATATAGAAAAGCCATTTATTGGCAAGAATGCTGCTTCTAAGCAAGCCGTTTTATGGCATGAAAAGGCAGATATTGCTAAAAATGAGTATGTTGCAATCAACAGTCGTATTGAAGCTTTAAATAAGATGCTAAGTCTTATTGATCAGATTGATGTTCGTCCGTTAATAGAGGATTTAGATAAGGCATTATTACTTGAAAAGGAAAAGAATGCTTTAGAGGATTTATCTAAGCAAGCGCTTCATCAAAAAAATGCTACACCTTCTGAGCTTCAGGAGGATTATGATCGTGTATTAGATACGATTAAGGCCTGTGATGCAAAGAAACTTGCCTTAAGTAAGGAAATTGGTGGTATTGATAATGCAATAGAGGCATTAAATACAATCATTTTCAATAAGGGAAATGAGCTTGTAGCCCTTGAGCAGGAGCTAGAGGAATTATCTGGCGGGTCTGTGGTTATTGAACAGCAGGCTAAGGATGAATATAAGGCTTTAGTATTAAACAAGAATTTTAAAACAGCTTTTGCTGAATATCAGGAAAAATTTAGAACTGAGGAATCAAGCTTTACACTTTTATCTGATACCTTAGTTGCCAAGCAATATGGTTATATTAATACTTATAACTCAACCTTCTCCATTGGATTAACTGAGATTGATAAGTTTATTGCTGAATTGAATAAGCTTGAAAAGACAGAGCTTATTAAATATGAACAGAAGGTTCGTAGTGCTAGAGAGGCAGCAGAGGTTGTATTTAAGGAAGATTTTATTGCTAAATTAAGAGATAATATCTTAACTGCTGAGCAGGAAATTATGCAGATTAACAAGACACTTTCTAATATTACCTTTGGTGACGATCATTATGAATTTATTTTCCCTAGAAGCAGTGAATATGCATCCTTCTATGATATGGTAACTTCTGATTTAGAGCCAGGTGGGGGCGGATTGTTAACCTATGCTTTCCAGCAAAAATATGATGAGCAGATTAGAGAACTGTTTGAAACCTTGTCTATGGATGAAGTGAATAGCAATGGTGCAATTAATAAGTTTACAGATTATCGTACGTATATGGATTATGATATTCGTATTATCAATAAGAATGGGGATACAATGACCTATTCTAAGGTATTTAAGGAAAAATCGGGTGGTGAAACGCAGGTACCATTCTATGTTGCAATTATTGCTTCCTTTGTACGTGTATATACGAAGGGATCAGCTGTTGCAGGTGATCCAATTGGACTTGTTCTGTTTGATGAGGTTTTTGATAAGATGGATGCAAATCGTATGCATGCGATGATGAATTTTATCAATTCTATGCCACTTCAGGTTATTATTGCTTGTCCACCACAGCGTATGGATATCCTTCAGGGCTTTGCTAAGACAACCTTAATTATGGTTCGTCAGGGAACTAAGGCTACCGTTCTTCCAATGACAACAAAGGATGAGGATTCCGTAGAAGAGGAGGAAACAGAATAATGGGATTATTTAGTAAAAAGAAAAATGAATATGAGGAGGCTTCTAAAAATCTTTCAAATGAGGTTCTAGCAAGAGATAGAATCATTATGGATCAGATTAATGATGATGATTCTAAAGCAGCTGAATATGTGAGAAAATTAAGAAAAGGAGATCCTCTGGTTTTAAACTTTGATAATTTGGAGCCAATGGCTGCAAACAAGCTACTTGCTTTTTTTGCGGGAGCAGCTTATGCCTTAGAGGGAAAAAGCGTAATGATTAATGAAAAAACGTATTTATTTGCTTTAAAATCTAGTTTTATGGATGGTTCCTTACAAAAATTCTTAGATGAATTGTGATTGATTATATTAAGGTTTGAATGTATTGCATTCAAGCCTTTTTTGTTTTTTAAAAAATTACAAAACCTGAAAAAAGAAGACAAACATTAGGATATTCACTATAATTATTGTGTAATTAAATTAGTAATCATTTTGAACTTTTTTACAGCAAAAATATGATACGAAAACTATATATTTTGCTGTTTTTTGATATGTAGTATTTCTAAATTAAAATTCCTTGACTTTGTTTCTTGATATGCTATAAAAATATTGAAGTGAGTAAATTGATGAAGAAGATAATATTTTTTTGTTTTATTTGCTTTAGTATCATAATTGCCATTGGAATGGACACAAATGCGTATTCTGTTGATGGTGAATATTATGGCTTCTGTTTACTGCCACACTTTATAAAGTGAAATATATTTACCCAAAAGCATTTTTAGATAATAAACTACTAATAACATAATAAGAAATATTGTATAAACTTTTATAATTGAATTTCTACTTTTTTGCATTTTGATTCCTTAAAAAACTTTTCTTGTATAAGTTTAGCTAATTTGATATAATACATTTGTAAAATTATGGAAAAATAATACTAAAAGCATAGAAAAGAAATGAGTGGAGGTAACTTATGTTCTTAAGTACAGGCTTAACAGCAAGTGAAATCATACTCCAGCTTATAGCAGTATTAGGTGGACTAGGACTTTTCTTATATGGCATTAATCAAATGGGAGATTCCTTAAAAACAATCGCTGGAGATCGCTTAAAAACGATCATCGAAAAAACAACAAATACGCCGATTAAGGGAATTTTAGTGGGGACATTAGTTACGGCAGTAATTCAGTCCTCCTCTGGAACTACGGCCTTGACAGTAGGACTCGTTCGTGCGGGACTTATGACATTTCCACAAGCAATTGGCGTTATTTTAGGAGCAAATATAGGAGCCACCATTACCTCCTTTTTTATTGGATTGAACATTGAACAGTATTCCTTAATTTTTGTAGGCATAGGAGCTATGATGATGTTTTTTATCAAAAAGGAGAAGGGCGTAGAAATTGGGAAAGCAATTTTTGGCTTTGGTATGCTGTTTTTTGGATTAAAAACAATGGGAGATGCCTTAGATGTTATTTTAATGGCTTATGAGGAGCAGGCTACACAAATGTTTAAATTTATTTCAGACTATCCAATTTTAGGTTTATTGATTGGAACAGTCTTAACGGCATTGGTTCAATCCTCTTCTGCAATTATAGGAATTCTTCAGACGCTTTATCAGCAGGGCTTTATTGTGATATTTGGAGCCATTCCAATTATGCTAGGCTGTAATATCGGAACCACAATTACAGCCTGTGTTGCAGGAGTTGGTGGTGGAGTTCAGGCAAAACGTACTGCATTTGTTCATGTTCTGTTTAATGTGGTTGGAGCAGTACTTTTTATGGCGATTTTGTGGCCGTTTTCTCGGCTGATGGAGTTGATTGAAGGATCTATGTTGTCAGGCTTAGGACCACATCCTAAGATGAGTATAGCTGTTGCACATTTATTATTTAATTTTTTGACAACCTTTATTATGTTCTTTTTAATTAAGCTAATGGTTAAACTTGCAGAGCGATTATTTAAGGAAAAGCCAAACGAAAGTCAAACTATATTAGATTCTTTATTGGATTATTCCTTGATGGAAAAATCTCCAATTTTCTCTTTAACTCTTGTGAAAAAGTCAATTGATTATATGTGTAAGTGTGTTGCTGAATATGTTTCAATGGCAAAGGAATACAGCTTTGATAAAAAAATGAACTTTGGGAATCGTCCAAAGGAGATTGAAGAAACCATTGATGAATTAGATAAAAGAATCCATGATTATTTAATTATGCTGACCTTATCAGATTTAAGTAAATCAAACTCTCATTTACTTTCAGCTTATCTAGATGCAATAAAGGATTTAGAAAGAATTGGTGATCATTGTACAAACCTTTTTGAATTTTTTGATGAACGATATGCAACGAATAAGGAGCTTTCAGAGGATGGGAAGCAAGATTTAGAACAATTATATGGAACTCTTCTTGAAATGCTAAATTTGACTATGGAGGCTTTCTATGCATGGGATAAGGATAAGGCTGTGGCAGTGAATTCCTTAGAAGAACAGGTTGACAAGATGGAGGCATTTTTCCATCAGCGACATGTTCACCGCATTGATAGTGGAGCTTGTTCCTATTTAAATGCAGATCATTATGTTGAAATTTTATCAAATTTGGAGCGTATGGGAGATCATTTAGAAAATATTTCTGAATGTATTTTGACGACTTTACATATTTCTGTTGCGGAAGAAGAAAAAATAGAAGCATAAAATTAAAGAATTTGGAAGAAAATACCTTGCGATTTCTACTTATAACTTGTATAATTATGTAGTAGGAATTTGGAGGTATTTTTTTATGATAGAAAGTTATTCCTCAATATTAAAAATTAGAAGAAATGTTTTTGAAGAGGTTGCAAGACTTGCTTATGAAGGAGATTATAGCCGTATTGAAGAAATCCCCTATCAAATGCTGAAAGGTCAAGCAAAATATCGTGAATCTATTTTTTTAGAAAGAGCAATTGTAGCTGAACGTCTACGTTTAGCCATTGGGCTCCCTGTCCGCAGTGCAGATGAGCATGCTCCAATTTCTAAAGGAATAGAAGAAGCCATTATTACAAAACGATATTATCAGCCACCTCTAGTTAATGTGATAGATTTTGCTTGTAATGCCTGTCCAACGGATTCCTATTATGTTACGGATGCCTGTGAAGGATGTTTGGCAAATCCATGTGCTAATGTTTGTCCTAAGGGGGCTATCAAAATTGCAAATGGTGTTTCACATATTAATCAAGAGCTTTGTATTAAATGTGGTCGTTGTCTTGATGTTTGTCCTTATAAGGCAATTGTACATCGTCAGCGTCCTTGTGAAAAGGCGTGTGGAATGCACGCTATTGAATCAGATGAATATGGACGTGCAAAAATAAATTATGAGAAATGTGTTTCTTGTGGAATGTGTATTGTAAATTGTCCGTTTGGTGCAATTGCTGACAAGTCCCAAATTTTTCAAATTATTCAATCCATTAAGGCAAATGAAGAGATCTATGCGATAATGGCTCCAGCCTTTGTGGGACAATTTGGACCAAAGGTGAATTTAAAAACGATTGATGATGCTATGGGACAACTGGGCTTTACAGGAGTTTATGAGGTTTCTATTGGAGCTGACTTATGTACGTATGAGGAAGCACAGGATTTTTTAGATAATGTTCCTAGTAAGCTTCAGTTTATGGGAACATCATGTTGCCCAAGCTGGTCTGTTATGGCAAAAATGGAATTCCCAGAGTTTAGAGATAATATTTCAATGGCTTTGACCCCAATGGTTTTAACAGCACGCTTAGTCAAAAAGGAGCATCCAAATTGTAAGGTTGTATTTGTTGGACCATGTTCCGCAAAGAAGCTTGAAGCTTCTAGAAGTAGTGTAAGAAGTGATGTAGATTTTGTTTTAACCTTTGAGGAGCTTATGGGGATGTTTGCTGCCAAAAAGGTAGATTTTAATACCCTAAAGGAAAAGCCTCTTAAAAATATTACAACAGCTGATGGTCGTGGTTTTGCTGTTGCTGGTGGTGTTGCTCAGGCTGTTGTAAATACCATTAAGAAAACAAATCCTGATGTTGAAATCAAGGTGGCTAATGCTCAAGGACTTGAAAATTGTAGAAAGCTTTTAAAAGACGCAAAAGCAGGAAAATATAATGGCTTCCTTTTAGAGGGAATGGCTTGTCCACATGGCTGTATTAGTGGTGCTGGTACTTTAAGTCTATTTAATAAGACCAAAGGTATGGTTGAGGTATCCAAAAGAGAAGCAACAAAGAAGAATGTTACAGAATCAGAATTCTTAGATAGATTGCATGATTTAGAGAAATAAAATAGAATCACCTTATTGGTGATTCTATTTTGCTAATGGAGGAAAAATATGCTTGAAAATCTGGCTGAATTTTTTAATAATTGGTTAGAAGAATATGAAAAGCATCAGTTCCATATGATTGAGGGGCCCTGTAAATTATATCCGTTTCCTGCTATGCATAAGGAGGCAAATGTTTTAGATTTAGGTTAAATTATTACTTTTAGTTTAAATCCCACTGCAAGAATTACTGGTATAGACTTGGCAAAAGATATTTCTTAATTTGTTTTCAAATGTGAAGCTAGTTAACAATTAAAAGCTATAAAAAAGAGGGCAATGCCCTCTAAGAAGAATGAGGAAAAAGATTTTAATCTTTTGTCACTCATTTTTATTCGCCTTTTTCTAGAGCCAATGTCCTAGTTGTCAAATCACATACTTTGGTTGGACCATAGTATTGAATTGCACCTGGATAAGTGTATGCTGTTTCAACTGCCCATTCAGCTCTATGTGCTGCAAAATACTGGAATGGCTTACCATCCAATTCTACTAATGCTTTACGGATAACTGGTTTATCTTCACCATGTCTTCTTTCAATGTTCATCATTTTAGTAATTGGCATACCCCCTGCAATCCATTCTTCTGCTGGTTTTGACAAATTAGAAACTTTAGATAAATAACCATTATAGCCATATTGAATTAACATAAAGGCATTGTAGCCTAATGAATAGCAATAATCTGCATCAAAATTAGAAGGGAATGCACATCTTCCCTCATATCCAAAGAAGTGATGTAATGGATTAAACTTACCTTTATAAGTACCTGCTTTTTTTCTGGCATCTAGATTTGCTTTCACTAATGCAGAGAATAACTTTTCAGATTCGATTAAAGAAACTTGAACATTTCCATGTGGATCTCTTTCTAAGAATAATTGTTGTTGTATTCCTTCAGGGAGAATAGTAAATACAGCCATAGATTCTTTTGTTAACCCTTTTTCAATAAAGGAATATTTTTCTTTCCAATTGGTAAGCTTGTTGAATGCATCAGCTTTACTTCCAGCTAACAATTCATTGATTTCATGAATTAATACAGAAAATTCTGGAACAAACTCTACAACACCTTCAGGAATAATAGCTACTCCAAAGTTCATACCTTTTGCCGCTCTAGCATCTACTGAATCAGCAATATAGTCAGCAATTTGTGCTAAAGACATTTTTTTGGCAGAAACTTCCTCTGAAATCAAGCAAACATTTGGTTGAGTTTCTAAAGCACACTCTAAAGCTACGTGAGAAGCAGAGCGCCCCATTACTTTAATAAAATGCCAATATTTTTTTGCAGAGTTAGCATCTCTTTCTATATTTCCGATCAATTCACTATAAGTTTTAGTTGCTGTATCAAAGCCGAAGGAGCATTCAATATCTTCATTTTTTAAATCCCCATCAATTGTTTTAGGACAACCAATGACTTGAACACCAGTGTTATTGGCTGCAAAATATTCAGCAAGTACAGCTGCATTTGTATTGGAGTCATCCCCGCCGATAATAACAATAGCAGTAATACCATGCTTTTTACATACCTCTGATGCAATAGCAAATTGTTCTTTTGTTTCTAGCTTTGTTCTGCCAGAACCAATGATATCAAAACCACCTGTGTTACGATATTGGTTGATATACTCATCATCAAATATCAAATAGTCATCCTCTAATAGTCCACTAGGGCCATTTTTAAAGCCATATAATACATTTTCTTTGTTGGTGGCCTTTAAAGCATCATATAATCCGCATACAACGTTATGTCCACCAGGAGCTTGACCACCTGATAAGATAACACCAACAACTTGTTTTTTATTTGTTGATGTATTTTTTCCTTTTTGAAAAGTAATTTCTTTCTTTCCATAGGTGTTAGGAAATAGAAATTTAATCTTTTCTTGATCAGCTACACTTTGAGTGCTGTATCCTTCCTTTACACAAATGTCATCAATACCATTTCTTAACATTCCTGGTAATTTAGGAACATAAGAATATCTTGCAATTTGAAGTGGTGAAAGTTTCATAATATGTTCTCCTTGTTTTAAAAATTTTGTTAGCACAATTATAACACATTTTTATAAAAAAAAATAGAATTTCGTTTTCAAATCTTTAAGTTTCCTAAAAATAGAATATTTTAAATACATTTAGGATGTTTTTTATAAAATATTTAATCTTGCATGCATTTTTGCATAATTTTTTTTAAAAGCATGTATCAAAAATCTTGAAGATGTCGAATTTTATGGTATAATCTTATTTGGAATGCAAAAAAAGAGATTGTTTTTAAAATGTTGAATTTTTTTAAAAAAACAG
>JAIEEQ010000051.1 GCA_029067355.1 Anaeroplasmataceae bacterium
AATAGAGGTGAAAGTATGAAAAAAATATTAGTAACAGGAGGAGCCGGATATATCGGCACACACACAGTTTTAAGATTATTAGAAAAGGGATATGAGGTTGTTGTGGTAGATAACTACTCTAATTCAAACCCAGAAGGACTAAGAAGAGTAGAGAAGCTCAGTGGAAAAAAAGTAAAAGTATATCCAAATGATTGTTGTGATATAGAAGCGTTTGAGGAAGTATTTAAGGAGAATCAGATAGACGCTGTAATCCATTTTGCAGGATTAAAGGCAGTAGGAGAATCTGTAAGCATACCCTTAAAGTATTATCAGAATAATCTGATATCAACACTTAATTTACTGGAGCTAATGAAGAGATATGAAGTACATAATTTAGCATTTTCATCATCAGCAACCGTATATGGAGAACCAAAGAGTGTACCAATATATGAGGATTTTGATTTACATGTATCTAATCCATATGGAAGAACCAAGCTAATGATAGAAGAAATATTAAGAGATTTTTGCAAGGTAAATCCAGAATATAATGTAGCATTATTGAGATACTTTAATCCAATAGGAGCACATCCATCAGGACTAATTGGGGAAAACCCAAATGGGATACCAAACAATCTGGTACCCTATATTACACAGGTAGCTGTTGGGAAACTAAAGGAATTAGGGATTTTTGGGAATGACTATGAGACAGAGGATGGGACTTGTATAAGAGATTACATCCATGTATGTGATTTAGCAGAAGGACATGTATGTGCATTAGATAAGCTGTTTAGCAAATGTGGGTTAGTAACCTACAATTTAGGAACTGGGAATGGGTATAGTGTATTAGAGGTATTAAAGGCTATGGAGAAGGCAGTAGGAAGAGCAATACCATACAGGTTTAAGCCAAGAAGAGAAGGAGATATTCCAGCGTGCTATGCATCACCAGAAAAAGCATATAAGGAAATAGGATTTAAGGCAAAATATAGTATAGAAGAGATGGCAAGGGATTCATGGAATTGGCAAAAGAAGAATCCAAATGGCTATGAGGGGTAAAAAAATGACCTTTTAGGATAAAACTAAAAGGTTTTTT
>JAIEEQ010000052.1 GCA_029067355.1 Anaeroplasmataceae bacterium
GCTACACCCCTAGCTACACCTCCAGCAACACCAACAGTCAAATGGATAGGAACTGGGGAGTATCAAGCCATTGCTAAATCTGATTTTGTCTATTCTATTGGAAATGGATTGTCTACTTCAGTAGATACTTCCTATGGCGTCGCTAGATTTGATTCCAGCTCAGCCACTGCATATGGAAGTAAAATTAAAAAGCAGATAGGTCTTTATGTAGGAGAATATGTGACCTATAAGTCAGAAATTATTCTGCCTGCCAAAACAAAGTATGAAGTAACATATGAGGCGTTTATGCATCTAGGGCTAGTTTGTTCTTCCTCTAGTGGTTCAGGAGCTGGAACTCTTGACTTCTATCATATGGGGGATACTGATCATTCAGCAGAAATTCAGATGTCAAATGCACAAAACACACCCACAGTAAATGGTGTATCTCAGTGGAGACTAAGATTAAGCCCTAGAGGAAACAAAAATCAAACTCAAACCATAACAAAAACGTATGAAAATGATACAACTGCTGATAAAAAATTTACAGAATATTTTGCTATGCACAGTGGTAGCTCAGTGGGGTCCTCATACACTTATACGTATGATGATTATATAGCAATGTCAAGTACAGTAACATTTTCTGATTATATAGGACCTGATAAACCAACAGTACCTGTTCAATCAAGGGTTTTTAATGGAGAATTGCAGGATTTTGTCATCAATGATTTAAATATTGACTTTTTAAAAGAAGTCGAATTTAGTGCTGGAGGAAAAAAGGAAATATTATATCAGGCAGATCCAGCAAATCCAGCTACGCCGATTGTTGGAAATAGTCATATTGCAAATGGAGCATTGCGAGTAAAAGATGCAGGAATCTATAAATTAACCTTTTCACTTACGAGCGATGAAGAGTGGTGGTATGACGGAAGTACATCAGAAGTGTCGTTATCCGTAGAGATTACTCCTAAGCCTATACAAATGAATTGGTCTAGTCAGGAATATAACCAAGGTGCAGGAAATGAAGATAATTTCTTTTTTATGCTACCAACACCAGATGTAACCTTAGGGGTAAAAGATCTTTTAGATGAAGTAAAATATTATCTAGCCAGTGATTTTGATGCAGGAACGGGAAACATAGTAGCAGGAGCTACTGCGGTTAAGCTAGCAGATATAGAAGAAGGAAAAAACTATTATGCAGTTGTAGAGCTTAATCCTGAAAAAGCAGGATATAACTATGTCTTATCTGGAAATACATTTTGTGCCTTTTCTACGAAAGACAATAGAGAAATTATAATCATCAGCATCAAAAACTCTGGAGAAGTATATGATGGTAATTCGCATAATGCTGAATTAAATGTTGAAACCTCAAAAGGGCAAACGCTTGTTGTAGGAAAGGATATTGACTTCAAATATACCTATTATCTAGCAGGAGATTCTCAATATGACGCTGGGTCAGCAGTCCCTCCAATCAATGCAGGAACCTATAAGCTAATCGTTTCTATAAAGCCAACATATAATGAAGATTATCGTCCTGCTGATAAATGTGAATTCAGTTTTGTAATAGAACAAGCCACCCCTATTCTTAAGCCTATACTGGTAAATCCAAGTGCTAAGCTATATGCAGGAGGAGAATGTCCAGCCATAGTAGCTGATGAGGTCAATGGCGGAACAGCAGGAACCTATATGTGGGATGCTGGGCAGAAATTACGTTCAGGTATCCAAAAGTATAGCTATACATTTACCCCAAGTTCCAGTAATTATAAAAAAATGACAGGAATGATGGAATTAGCAACAGAAGATGCTAAAATGAAGGAAATTTCTGCAACCATTACTCTACCAGAGGGATTTACAATCTATGATTCTATGAATTTAGAAGATTTAAAGCAATATATTACAGTATCTGGAGTGTACAATAATGGAAATACAGCAGACAACGTTGCGGGATATACCATAACAGGTACACTTACAGCAGGAAATAGTACTCTCACAATACATTATGGAACAGGGAGTGATGAAGTTACTTGCAACCTAACCTTACAAGATATTGTTGCCTCAAAATTAGAAAAAATTACTGCTGATTTTTCTCAAGATGGAAATGTTTTTACCTCATCAAATCTTGAAGATTTAAAGAAATGGTTAGAAGTAAAAGGCGTATATAATGATGGTGGAAAGCATGGAGAAATTCCTGCATCATCTTACGATCTTAGTGTAGATGGAAATCAAGAAAACGCAACCTTATCTGAGGGAGTTACCACAATCAAGGTAAGCTACTGGCATGAAGGACAAGAGTACACAACAACGTTTTCTGTTAATGTGAAACCTGTTGTTTTGGAAAGTATAACTGCTCTGTTTGAGCCAGGACTTAATGAAATAAAAAGTACAACCTCTTTAAAGAAATTGAAGGATTGGCTTACCATTACAGGAACTAATAATGATGGAAGTGCATACGATACAATAATTTCCCCAGAGGATTATACCCTTTCAGGTAAGCTCATACCAGATTCAACTTCAACAATCACAGTAAGATATCAAGGAAAGACTACAACCTTTGAAGTTTACGTTGTTCCTTCAATAAATGGTGGAAATAGAATACTTTTACCTCTTCCAGAGATTGCGACTTCTTTGAAGTATATAGGAACAGAAATTGACATTTTAGCAGACTGGAAGCATAAAGATTTGGTTGAATGTGTTGGAAATCTAGGTACAATCGTGGGAAAATATAAGCTTGTTCTAACTATAAAAGATTATGATAGCTATGAATGGGATATGCAGGGTCTTCCAGCAGTAGATGGATCTGCTCCTTTAGGAAGAGAAGCTCAACAAATCTCTTATACCATAGATGAAGATATGCTTACTGTTGAATGGGAAATAGTACCTACTGAACTACAAGGTGTGTGGAATGATCAAGGAACACTTGATCTTATCACAGGAAGTGATTTTAAAGGAAATTTAGAAAATATAATTGAATATAAGTACTATGACACAGATGGAAATGAGGTGAATTCTCTTGTTGAAGGACAAACCTATACCGTCAAAGCTGTACTTTTAGATACCAAAAATTTTGTTATGGATGAAAAAACTACAAATCTTTTAAATGAATCACATGAATTCAGTGTTCCAGAAAGAGAACCAAATAAAATAGTTGAATTTTTTAAAACAATATGGGATTATATTTTACTTTATTGGCTATGGTTTTTAATTGGACTTATTGTATTCTTATTCTTGCTTATTCTTATCATTATTTTAGTAAAACGGAAAAAGAAGAAAAAAGAACAACAGATTAATGAAGACAAGAAAGAAATTAAAGAAGAAATTCAGACTCAAGCCCATGCTATTCAGCAACCATTAGTACAGTCAATTCCAGCTGTAAATAATGAAGCAGAAATTGCAAGGATTAAAGCAGAAAAGGATGCTGAGATAGCTAAGATAAAGGCCGAGGCAGAAATTGCAAAAGCAAAAGCTGAACTATCCGCTCAAGCTCAAGCCCAGCCAGTTCAGCAACCAATAGTACCACCAATTCCAGCTGTAAACAATGAAGCAGAAATTGCAAGGATTAAAGCAGAAAAGGATGCAGAAATAGCAAAGCTTAAGGCTGAGGCAGAAATTGCCAAAGCAAAGGCAGAAATGGCCTCTCAAACTCAAGCCCAGCCAGTTCAACAATCTGTAACTCCATTATCTACAATTAATGCAGAGGCTGAGATAGCAAAAATCAAAGCTGAAACAGAAGCTCAAATGGCTAAGATAAAGGCTGAGGCTGAAATTGCAAAAGCGAAAGCGGAACTATCTGCTCAGACCCAAGCACAAATAGTACAACAACCGATTTATACATCAAGAATGTCAGTCCCAGTAAATCCTTTAGAGGATTCTGAATCCTACTATCGATTACGAGAATATGAAGATAGATTACGCAGTATGGAACGCGAAATGCAGGAGCAGAGAGTAGTCGCTATGGTTAAAGAAGAAAATGAGAAAACCAGGAAAAATCTTGAGGAGAAGCAAAGAATTCGCCAGTATGAAGAGGAAATGCGATATTTACAGGATTTGAAAAATTTAGAAGCTCAAAGACGACAAGAGCTTTCCAATCAGGAGCAATCAAGTCATCAAAATGTGGAAAAGCTTGAAAAAGAAAAACTAAGACTTTTACAAGAGCAGTTAAGACAAAAACAAATTGAAAATCAACTTTTACAAGAACAAATGGAAATTGTGAACAAAGAAAAAGAAGCCAAGAGGTGATAAAGATGGTTGAAAGAAAAGAAATTAAGAAAGAAATTGAAAAGATTAAAAAGGAAATTAAGATTTTAGAAGAAAAGAGATTAAGATCTCAAGGGAATTTGCTTGAGGCTTATGTTGATCAGAAACAACCTGCAAAAAGTGATATTGATTATTTTAAAACATTATCTTCTCTTATAAAATTACAACGTGAAAATTTACATTTATTAGAAGAAGAACTTGCAAAGGAAAAGTGAAAATCTTTTTTGAAGTTACGGCTTAAATTAGAAATAGGAGTGAAATAAATATGACTTCTCGAGATATAATAAATGAATACGAAAGCCGTATACGGGCAATGGAAAAAGAACTAGAGGAAAAGCGTTTGAGGAATCTTTGTCGCTCAGAAAATGAAGATTTGCAAAGGAAATTAGAAGAAACAGAACGTATTAGGCGACAAGAAATGGAAGCATTACGTCTTAGAGTATTACAAGAGGAAGTTGAAAGGAAACATCAAATGATGCTAGCAGAACACCAAAGAAGTAAGGAAGTATATTATCATTCTTCTATGGAACAAGATGTTTTCCAAAGAACAGAAGATACCCTTCAGCTTAGATACTTACAAGAACAAATTAGGCAACAGGAATTAGAAAATGAGCGATTAAAACTCCAGCTTCAAATGCCTTTTCCATCTTTGTATTCTTCTACACCAACCTTCCATCAGCCAACAGGTTATTCATCCCCAAATATTTACGTAACACAAAATTCAGGTATGCCAAATCAAGCGTCAATGCCTTTACCCCCTTTAGAGGAAGAGGTAGATTGCAAGTGTGAAGATTTGATACCAGAAGAAAAGGATTTAGCCCCAAGAACTTTTATGGAACAAATGATTCAGCATCCCTTTGAGGTAAATGACGGATTTAAGGATATTATTAAGCCAAGGCGTCTTACCTTTGCTGAAAGCTATGAGATTCTTAATAAAACACAAAAGAAATATTGCGACAGCCTACGGGCCTATGCCATATTAAAAAGTGGAGCTAAGGAGTCTTTAGCTAAATATCATTTATCTATTGGAAGTGCTTCAAAGCATATTATCAAGTTTATGATTAAAAATGGAACGGTCATTACGCTATTCCGTTTAGAGGACGAAAGACTAAGAAGACTAAGAAAAAGTGCGAATTCTGATGGTGCAGAAATTAAAGTCAAGGAAACAGAACTTGCGATTGTAGATGATGTTTCTTTCCAAACGGCCACAGAAATGATAGATTTACGATTGGTACAATTAGAAGAAGACAAGGAATATCAAAAAAATCGTGCCTCTAATCGCAGGAAAACCTTGAAAGCCCCTGCTTCAACACTTCAGCCTTTGGATAAGGCAAGTATGGAAAAGCAAATTGCCAAAATTGCAGCCAATTTAGCATGAGTAATGGCTACCTCTTTTTTTAAAAAGAATACTAAAGAATAATTTGATCCTTTTTCTAGTTTGTTTAAAAAGCTTTTTCCTTATATGATCAAAATGTCTATGCGACCATTTTTAGTCCATAGACTTTTTTATTTGATTTAAAAAAATAAAAAAAATAAGCGTATGAATCAATCTTAACATATCATAGGATTAGGGAGGGTATTATGCGTGCTTTAATTTGTTTGCATGGACTTTTGTCAACTAGGGCTGATTTTACTGCCATTACAATTAAACTGAAAAGAAGATATGATAAGATTGTATGCTATGATTTGCCAGGGCATGGAACGAATGCTCTTAAGTATAATACAAAAAATGTAAAAAAATTTGTAGTAGATATTTATGATTCTTTGGCATCTCAGTATGAAATCATAGATGTTATTGGATATTCTATGGGTGGGGTTATGGCTTGCTATTTACAAAGTGTTAGAAAGGTTCACAGACTTGTATTATTGGCACCAAGCTATCGATATTTGAATTTAAAAAATTATCATTACACAAAAACATCCTCTGGTGGGAAAAATAAAATTTCAGCTGTTTTTCCTAAAAAGAACTATCTTCATATTTTTCGTTTTGCCAAAATTATGTTTGATCTTTCAAATGAATTTAGCATCATTTATCCAGAAACTTTAATTCTTTGGGGAAAAGAAGATTATCTTGTAAAAGAAGAATCAGGTATTCTTTTGTTTGAAAAAATTAAAAACAAGAATAAACGACTTATTCAATTAGAAAGACATAACCATTTTAATATTTTGAACAGTCCGCAGGTTTTAAATTATGTAAACGACTTTTTGGTATAAAATTCCAATTTGGCAGCAAAATAAAGATAGGGTGATAGGAATGTTTGAAAATCAAAGTATTACAAAATATCCAACGCATACACTAGGTCTTGCAAATAGTGAGGAATTAAAATATGAAATTAAAAAATATTTAGATAATAAAACTCATAGTTCTGCATATATCAAGGTGTGTGCAATGGAACTAAAGCGATTAGGATGTATGGAACTTAGCGTGGCGCTAGAAAAAATAGCAGAATCAAAAATGAATTTTGAAGCAGTGCTAATGGAGGCCTTTGGAATCAAGGATGACATTCGGTTGAATTTAAATAATGTTTTAATTCGTGCAGAAGAGGATGTTGTTTTTGCAAGAAAAATAGAGCTTATGGCTAGAGATCATAATGAGCATGAGGTTTATACGTTGATGCATGAGCTTGCTAAAACGGAGGCAGAAAACTTAGCTGCTCTTATGGGAATTGTGAATCGTGTTATTGAAGATAGGATGTAAATCCTGTTTTGACTGTTGACAAAGTAAGATTTGTTGGCAGTCTTTTTATTATGCCTAAGATAAAAAAAGGTATAATAAATATGTAAATTGCATGAAAAAATTAATGAAGTAAGGAAGCGTGATGGTAAGAGGTCATTAGATTTTAAGGAAACAAAAACAGAATATAAATCTAAGACTGACCCTGAATGTGGAATGTTTCACAAGGCTGAAAAGGAAAGACAACTTACCTATTCTACTCAGGTAGCCTGTGATGAGGTTGGGTGGGTAACAAACGCTAAAGTATATCTAGAGATTATGTATGATAATAGTGGAATAGACTTTTCATATCCTCTAATTCCAATCAATTGAAAAAGGCACTTACTCAAAAGCGCCTTTTGGTATCACTCTGAGAACTAGATGATTCTGGTTCTCTTTTTCTTTTGAATCATTCAAACTGAAGATGAATAAAAACAATAAAATTTTTCTTGCTAATCTTTTTTTAATAGGATATAATTAATATGTGTATATAAATGAATGAATATTTATTCATTGAAAAGAGGGCGAATATGGGTAGAAATGAAGAAGTAAACCAAATTTTAAGAAAAAAGAGAATGGAAGAAATTGAAGAGGGAGCCTTATATTATTTCGCAAAGTATGGTCTTAGAGGAGCGAAAATCAGTGATTTATCTAAGTATTTAGGTATATCACAGGGACTGATTTATCGCTACTATGCCTCTAAGGAGGAATTATTTAAGGTTGTATCTTCTAAATGGATTCAAAATCGAGATACAAATTTTCAAGGATTAGTAGAGGCCCCTATTTCAAGTGTTGAGAAAATAAAGTTTTTGACAAAGCATGTTGAAACAAGCATTAGAGCGGATAAGAAATTTGCTGCCTTTTTTACAATATTTGAAAATGAAAGTCTTACTTCAGGGACAAAGGAAGGAACAATGTTCTATGATTGGAGCAATGAGCCAATTACAATGCTTGCTACTATCATTCGACAAGGTCAGGAAAATCATGAGCCAATTCACGAAGGAGATCCTTTTCAAATGGCAGTTGGTTATTGGGGATATGTATTTGCAGTAAGTCACAACTATATTTCTACGGATAGTCTGGCATGGTATGACTTAAATATACTTAATCGTATGTTAATTAAAAATATGTAAGGAGAAGAGAAGATGATTGTACAAGTAAAGGATTTAGAAAAAACGTATAAGAATGGACTTAAGGCTTTAAATGGTTTATCCTTAGAGGTTAGAGAAGGAGAGATTTTTGGATTGCTTGGCCCTAATGGTAGTGGTAAGACAACAACCATCAATTGCATATTACAGCTCTTAAGCTTTGATAAGGGAGAAATTATACTTTTTGATGAGGAGATGAAGCCTAGTCGTTTAGATTTAAAGTCTAAGATTGGACTTGTTCCTCAAAATGTTGCAGTATTTAATGAGCTTACTGTATATGATAATATTGATTTCTTTTGTGGATTATACATCAAGGATAAGAAGCTTAGAAAGCAATATGTTGAGGAGGCAATTGAATTTGTTTCTCTAGAGGATTATAAAAAGTTTTATCCAAAAAAGCTATCTGGTGGCTTGCTAAGACGGTTAAATATTGCTTGTGGAATTGCGCATAAGCCATCCTTAATCATCTTTGATGAGCCAACGGTTGCTGTTGATCCACAAAGTAGAAACAAAATCTTAGAGGGGATTGTAAAATTAAAGGAGGCAGGAGCTACAATCATTTATACCTCTCACTATATGGAGGAAGTTGAGCAGATTTGTTCTTATATTGTCATTATGGATAAGGGTGAAGTGATTGCTCATGGGACGAAGGAAAAATTAAAGGAATCCATCAATTTAGGCTCTAGAATTACTATTGAAACTTCTAGCGAGGCCCTCTCTTTGTTTGAGGGAAAGGAATATGTTATGGAGATATCCTACAAGGATGGAGAGCTGATTATTCAAACGATTCGAGGAGATTCTTATTTACCACTAATATTAGAAGCCTTGCAGAGTAAAAAGTTTCCTATTGGAAGAATTTATTCAGAAGTCCCAACATTGAATGATGTTTTCTTAAAGCTGACTGGAAAGGAATTGCGTGATTAATATGCTTTTTTTAACACGTTTAAAAGTATTATTAAAAAGAAAATCTACCTTGTTTTGGGTATTCCTATTTCCTTTATTGCTTGCCTCTGCGGAATATTTTGCGTTTGGAAAATTTATTCATTCCACTCCAATTGATACCATTTCTATTGGAGTCATAGAAGAGGAAACACCCTCTTTGTTAAAGACTATCTTCCAAGAGGCTATGCTTGATGAGGATATCCATTTATATGAGGTTAAGGTTTATTCCACTCTTGAACTTGCAAGAAAGGCCTTGGAGGATGATGAAATTAAGCATTACGTCTATGAGAAGGATGAACAAATAGAAGTACTGGCTAAAACTAATGGAATAGAACTTTCCATAACCAGTTCTATCATTGAACAAGCTAAAATTATAGAAACAACAATCATAAAGGCGTATCAAATATATTATGAGGAGCTTGCATCTGGTCATCATCCAGAAGAAGTTAATGAAGAAGCCATTATTCAAAATTTAACGCAGGAGGTATCATATTTTAAGGATAACTCAAATAATAAGACAGCCACCTTCTATACCTTTTATTTTTATTCTTTGATGGCAATGTCTTGTCTATATGCAGCGTTATTTGGAGTTAGTATTATACAGGACGTTCGAGCGGATCGTTCTAGTCTGGGTATTCGGATTTCTTCTAGTGTGGTGTCTAAGGGAAGGCTAATCCTATCCTATTTTTTAGTAAGTTGTTTTTTACAGATTATTTCTTCTAGCGTGCTCTGTCTGTATTTTGTGTATGTTTTGAAAATAGGTCTGGGAGGAAATATTGGACTGATTCTGCTTACTCTTATTTTAGGAGGCTTTGCAGGAATTACAATAGGAATGCTGATTGGAACACTCTGTAAAGGAGGAGAAGCTAAGGCTGAAGGAATTGTTACAGCGGTTACCCTTTCTCTTTCCTGCCTATCAGGTTTGATGTCTATTGATGTAAAGCATTTAGTTGATCAGTATTTGCCCTTCATCAATTATATTAATCCAGCTTCTTTAATTTCCAATAGTCTTTATGCTCTTTACTATTATGATACCTATACGGCCTATATGACATATTCCTTTATTCTTGCAGGCTTTTCTATCCTTGCTGTGGGAATTGTAATATTTAAGATGCGAGGTGAGAAGTATGCAAGTTTGTAAATTATTTTTAAAGATTTTAAGAAAGAATGCATTTCTGTTACTTCTTTATTTTACTATTTTTACAGTAATTAGTATATTTTTGATTCAAGGTCAAAAAACAGAAACAGAGTACAAGGAGCAAAAAATTGCTACTACAATTGTCCTTGAGGAGGAAAGTATAGAGGCAAGCGAATTTATTTCTTTTTTAGAATTATATATAGAGCCTGTAAAACTAAAGGATAGTCAAAATATAGCTGATGCATTGTTTTGGGATGATATTGATTTGTATCTTTTTATTCCTAAGGACTTCTATAATAAATTGTTAGAAGGAGCAGAAGGAATAGAAATGCAGGCAAGCCCAGATTCATTAGAGGCAACTGCCTTAATCTCTACTGTAACCTCCTATCTAAATACGGTAAGAGAGTCCATTCGATTGGGAGTTTGTAGTAAGGAGGACGCGTTTTCCTATACGACTCAGCTTTATAAAGATAATCTAGGTGTTCATATTGACCTTACCTCAAAGGAGTCAACAGGAGGTATTCGAGGTGTCTTTGATATGTCCGTTTATGTCATTTGCGCATTGATTTTATCTATTGTAGGTATTATCTCCTTTGAGATACGTACAACAGATATCAATCGAAGATTAAGAATTAGCTCCTATTCAACTGGAAAAAGGAATATAATGCTGGCTATTTGTTATAGTGCAATTTCAATTTTATTTGTTGGGATTGTTACAAGTCTTGCAGTGGCTTTATTTCCCCAACAGATAAATAGTAGAATTATTTTCTATATTATGAATGCTATCCTTTTTGCACTGATTGCTGTATTTATGGCACTCTTTCTGTCTAGTCTATTTAAAAATGATATGGCGTACAGCTGTGTTGCAAATGCATTCCCTTTAGCAACTGCCTTTCTATGTGGATGCTTTATAAGTCTAGATCTTTTACCATCTGCCACAAAGACGGTTGCCCACATATTCCCTCAGCTATACATTGTTATGGCAAATAACTATATTCAAACAGCAACAGAATTTCATTTTATAGAATACCTAAAAATTGTATGGCCTTGTTTCCTATTTATAGGTGCATTTATTATAGGAAGTATTCTTGTGACAAATCATATTGCAAAATCAGAAAGCTAAAAAAATATGAAAAATTTATCTACTATTTAATGAGGAAATGGCCTTTGGTGCAAAATCAGAACTTGTCTGTTTAAAAATCATTGAAAATGCCATACTTGTTGGGAAACATAGTAAGGGCTGTTTTTCGTGTGGTAATTGTACACGATAATATACCCAACTATAAAATTCCAGTGTGTTTTGAAACTGGGATTGTAAAATAGGAATATTGATGTAGAGGGTGGTTTTACAGGGAATTTCACCTTTGAAACAATGATGAAAGTAAGAGCAAAGGCTCTTATTTTTTGATACAAAATAAAAAAATGTCGTGGATTTCATTTAAAAATTGAAGAACGTACTTTTTTATGGTAAAATGATATAAAAAGATAAAAGATTGTTGAGGTACGCTTTATGAAAAGAGAAGCACGAATTAAGGCGATGCAAATTTTATATACCTGTGATTTTCAAGGCATTGGTGTAGAAGAGGCTCTTCTTATGGAAGAAGAGGAGGACCAGCTAGCAAAATCCTTAGCACAATATTGTTATGAAAATTTAGGAAAAATTGATGAATTGATTTCTTCAACAATAGAACGATACACCTTAGATCGTTTGAATATGGTGGATCGGGCAATCATTCGATTGGCTGTTTCTGAAATGCTAGAGGGAAGTCAGCCTAGAGAGGTAATAATTAATGAGGCTCTTGAAATTACGAAGGGATTTTCAGATTTAGGAGATCATAAGTCTGTAAGCTTTAATAACCGCTTGCTAGATAACATAAATAAGAAAATGAAGGCAGACTAATATGGAAGAGCGTTATTTGACTGTTACCGCCTTGACCAAATACATTAAGTATAAATTTGACCACGATCATCATTTAGAAGAGGTTTTATTAGAAGGAGAGATTTCTAATTTTAAACATAACTCTCGTGGGCATTTTTATTTTACATTGAAAGATGAAAATGCTTCAATATCTGTTACTATGTTTTCAAGCTTTGCACGGCTTGTGAAATTTGAGCCTAAGGATGGAATGAAGGTTTTTGTCAAAGGGAATGTGACTGTATATGAACCCTCTGGAACCTATCAGATCAATATTAAGGAAATGAAGAGTGATGGAGTTGGAGATTTATATCTTGCATTTCAAAAGCTTAAGGCAGAACTAGAAAAGGAAGGGCTGTTTGCAGTTGAGCACAAAAAGCCACTACCTCCATTTCCACAATGCATTGGTGTAATTACTTCACCTACGGGAGCTGCCATTCGAGATATCATTCATACGGTTGAGCGTAGATATCCTTTGACAAGAATAATTCTTTATCCTGCGATTGTTCAAGGAGAGGAAGCCAAATTAGATGTAGCTAGACAAATTAAGCTAGCCAATGAACAAGGGCTATGTGATGTACTAATTGTAGGTCGTGGTGGAGGATCTATTGAGGATTTATGGGCATTTAATGAACGTGTTGTTGCAATGGCAATTTATGAAAGTAAAATTCCTATTATTTCTGCAGTAGGTCACGAAATTGATTTTACAATAGCTGATTTTGTTGCTGATATGCGTGCTGCAACACCAACGGCAGCTGCTGAAATAGCTACCCCATCCATAGATGTATTACAAGGGAATATAAATTATTATATAGAACGAATGACAAAACTTTTAAAGCAAAAGATAGAAAACGCAAAGCTATATTTAGCCAATATGGACCAAAGACTTGATGCCTTGAATCCAATGACTATGCTAAATCATAAGAAACAAATTTTAAGAGAATATTCAAAACAGCTTACTCTATTAATTCAAAGAATTCTATTAGAGAAGAAGAGCCGTTTTACAATATTAGATAGTAAGCTTGGAGCTTTAAATCCTCTTGCCATTATGGATAAGGGATATTCTATCAGCAGTGTAAATGGTGAAATTATTACAAGTGTTTCACAGGTACACAAGCATGATATTCTTTGTACTCAAATGAAAAATGGCGTAATTAAGAGTGAAATTTTGGAGGTTGAAGAAAATGGAAACAAAATCGTTTGAAGAAAATTTAAGGAAGCTTGAGGAAATTGTACGTAGTCTTGAGAATAAAGAGATAACGCTAGAGGACGCTGTTAAAAATTATACTACTGGGCTAGAGCTTTCTAAATCCTGCTATGATATTTTAAATGCAAATGAAAAGCTTGTTGTAGAAAAGATGACAGAAAGTGGACTAGTTGCCTTCGCAAGTGATAAAGAATGAGACTAGATCTTTTTCTGGTAGAAAATAATTATTTTGAAAGTCGGACTAAGGCAAAGGTGGCAATAGAGGCAGGAGCTATTTGTGTTGATGGTAATATCATTTTAAAATCAAATTATGAGGTAAATCAAAGCTCCCACATTGACATCGTAAAATCAGTTCATCCTTATGTATCTAGGGGAGGACTTAAGCTAGAAGCTGCAATTCAAAGCTTTCAATTAGATTTTAAGGATAAAACAGTATTAGATGTTGGTGCCTCAACTGGAGGATTTACTGATTGTTCTTTAAAATTTGGTGCTAAGCTTGTATATGCAGTTGATGTAGGAACAATGCAGTTAGATTCATCCTTAAGAGGACGAGATGATGTTATTGTTCTAGAACAGACCAATATAGCAGAGGTAGAAGCTTTTCCTGTTTCTTTTGATTATATCGTTATGGATGTTTCCTTTGTCAGTATAGAGAAGCTTCTTCCTGCAATTCATCGATTTTTGGCAGAAGAAGCCATCTGGATTTGTCTAATCAAACCACAATTTGAGGTTGGTAAACGATATTTAAAAAATGGAATTGTTAAGGATAGAGCACTTCACATTAAAGTTTTGGAGCAGATTTCATCTGCTTTAGAACAATATCAAATGGGAATTTATAAGCTGATTCCTTCTCCCATTTTAGGCGGAAGTGGAAATAAAGAATTCTTAGCTCTAATTAAAAGAAATATTCCAACTAGAGTGAATCTTATAGAAGTATGTAAGTAGGTGAGAAAATGCTGAAAAGCCTGAGTGTAAAAAATTTTGCAATCATAGAAGATATTCATATTGAATTTCAGGAGGGAATGACTGTACTCACTGGTGAAACAGGAGCTGGAAAATCCTTGATTATTGATACAATTTCTCTTCTCTTAGGACAAAGAGCTGACACAGATATGATTCGTTATGGACAAAAAAAGGCAACTATATCAGGTGTGTTTTCCTATAAAAATTCACAGCTTGATGAATTATTAGAGCGTTTTGGTATCTCAAAAAGAAATGAGGTAGTGATTACCCGTGAGATTCAGGAAAATGGTAAGAATTCCATACGGATTAATGATAGCGCAGTTAGTCTTACGATGCTAAAGCAGATTTCTTTAAAGCTTGCAGATATCCATATTCAAAATGATACGTTTCGTCTGTTGAATCCTGATACCTATTTATCTATGATATCGCCTCTAGATGATTTGATATATGATAAGCTATGTACTTCATATACTCTTGCCTATGCAAAATACTTAGAGGGGATTAAAAGATATGATCATATCTTAAAGGGACAGAAGGAGAGTCAGGAGCGATTGGAATTTATGCTCTTTGAACAGCAGGAGCTTAATAATCTTCATTTGGAATCTGGCATTGATGAACGATTGTCCTCTGAAATATCAAAATTAGAAAACTATGATAAAATTTTCACAAATTTGAATGAAGCCTATGAGAAATTAGAAAATGAGTATTTCTCAATTGATCAAATCTATGAATCAGCTTCCTATCTAAAAAAAATTGCAGATTTAGATCCTAGTTATCAGAATGCCTATGATCGCTTTTTAGACTGCTATTATACACTAGATGAAATCAAAGGAAATTTATCTCAGCAAATTCGAGAGCTGGATTTTGATCAAGAGGAGTTAAATCGTAAAGTTGAACAGCTTCAAATGATTGATAAAGCAAAAACAAAATATAAAAAGAGTGTAGAAGAATTAATTTCTTATTTAGAGTCTATTACCCTAGAAATTGATATGGTTCATCATTTTGATGAGGTTTTAGAACAGGCGAAAAAGGAGGTCATTGTTACCTATGAGACTCTTAAGAAGCAGGCACTAGAATTGTCTTCTTATCGTAAAAGGCTTGCTTCTAAGATAGAAAAGGGCATTCTTAAGGAATGCTTTGATTTGGATTTAGAAAATACTCGCTTTGAAATTCGTTTTCAGGATATCCTTTTAGAGGATCCTTTTCAGTCCTCAGTGTTCTTAGAAACTGGAATTGATATTATAGATTTTATGATAAGCTTTAATCCAGGAGAGCCTTTAAGACCCTTATCAAAGGTGGCCTCTGGTGGTGAGATGTCACGTATTATGCTTGCCTTTAAGAGCTATTTTGCTGGCACATCAAACTTGTCCTTGATGGTATTTGATGAAATAGATACAGGAGTTTCAGGAGCCACAGCTAAAAAGATTGCAGTTAAGATGAAGGAAATCTCAACAATAAATCAGGTACTCTGTATCACTCATCTTCCGCAGGTAGCCTCTATTGGAGATCAGCATATCCACATTTATAAAGAAATTGTCAATCAAAGAACGACGACTCATTATAAGCTACTCACTCTAGAGGAGCGTATAGAAGAGGTTGCTATGATGATGACAGGAGATAAAATGAGTCTATATGCCCTAGAACAGGCTAAGGAAATGATAAAGGGAAAATAAAAAAATAGGTTTTTTCCCTATTTCATAATTACAAATTGATTTAAGGCTTTGGCAACTCCAGAGTTCTCATTAGAGGTAGTGATAAAATTCGCTACCTTTTTTATTTCTGGAAATGAATTTTCCATAGCTACACCAATGGCAGATCGCTCAATCATAGCTAAATCATTACCTGCATCTCCAATAGCCATAGTTTCTTTCATTGAAATTCCTAAATATCTTGCCAGAGCCTCTAAGGCAGAGCCTTTATTGGTAGAAGGATTTAAGAATTCAAGAAAAATTGGAGAAGAACGAACAACACAATAGGATAAGTTATACATCGGATTTAGATGCTTCATAGCTTGCGTGATGTCCTCGTCTTTCCCTACCATCATGCATTTTAAAAATTCCACTTCATCCTCTAACTGTGTAAAATCAACAATGTGATCCTCTATTTTATTTATTCTTACCTCTACATCCGTATAAGGATTATGCTGGTCTGTAAGAAGTGCCTCGTTTTTCTGGAAAGCATGAAAAAAAGTTTTAAGTCGTTTTGATTCCTGATAAAGCTTTTTTATGTCTAAAGCAGTAAGGGTTGATGAAAAGACAATCTCTAAAGTTTTTGTGTTAAACACCTTAGCACCATTATAGCAAATCACATAGTCCTCTTCTGAAATGAGATTTAACTCTTCTAAAACAGGACGTACTCCTGCATAGGGTCTTCCTGTCGCAATGACAATTTTACATCCATTCTTTTTAGCCTGCTCAATAGCTAATTTATTTTCTTCTGAAATTCTTTTTTGATTGTCAAATAGAGTACCATCTAAGTCAATCGTACAAAGCTTTATCATAAAATCACCATTCCTATTATAGCATAACTGGTAAAAATTGGGTATATTATTCTTTGAAAAATGAAAAGAATAAGGAATGTGGAGGTGTAAAAATGAAAAAAATAATAACCTTTATAAGTATTTTATTCGTTATGCTTGGTTTATTCACTGCAAATGCCTATGAGCTTGCGAAGGATGACAAAATTTATGTTGGTGGACAGGCAATTGGAATTAAGCTAAACACAGGTGTTGTTGTCGTTGGCTCCTATGGTATTTTGGAAAATGGTAAGGTTCATAAGCCATGGGAAAGTGCTGGAATAATAGAAGGTGATCAAATTACTCGTTTAAATCAATCTCAGATAACAGATATCAAGAGTCTTTTAAGAGCATTAGAAAAGACAAATGGTAAGGAATGTGAAATTGAATACAAAAGAAAGAATCAAACCTTTGAGAAAAGAATTACTCCGGTTTTAACCGCTGATAGCTATTCTTTAGGGCTTTATGTCAAGGATTCTATTTTGGGTGTTGGAACATTAACTTATTATATTAAAGAAATCAATGCCTATGGTAGCCTTGGACATCAAATAACCTCAAAGGATTATTATGCTGGTGAAATCTATGAGGCAAAAGTAAATCAGATCATAAAGCCTACTCGAACAGAAGCAGGGGAAAAGCGAGCTAGTATTGATAGTAAATCTATTGGAACTGTTGAACAAAATACGAATACAGGAGTTCATGGATATACAAATTCCAATTTTAATTATGATAAAATGGAAGCCTTAGAGATGAAGACACGAGATGAAATTCGTTTGGGTGAAGCAGAAATCTGGACTTGTATTAAAGGAACTTCAGTAGAAAAATTTAAAATAAATATAACTTCCCTAGCCAAGCAATCAACCAAGGATATCAAAGGAATAACATTTGAGGTTGTGGATGAAGCACTTTTAGAACAAACAGGCGGAATCATTCAAGGAATGTCAGGCTCTCCTATTGTTCAGGACAATAAAATTATTGGTGCAGTAACCCATGTACTTATCAACAACAGTAAAAAGGGTTATGGTATATATTTAGAGTTCATGCTAGAGGATATGGGAATAACCATCCAAGAATAAAAAAAAGATGCCTAAAAAGCATCTTAGATGGCATTATACCTTTTGTGCCAAAATGACAATATAATAAATTAAAGTAGCAACAGAGGCTAAGGCCATTGCTGCTGTAAGAATAAGGATAATGATTTTCCCCCAGTGTGTATCTGTTGGATTCTTATATCCTTTTTTCTTTAATTCATTTTTAGCTTGCTTTGATTTTTTATTTTTATTTTGTGCCATATCTTCACCTACTTCAATAAAAATGCTATAATATATACATATAGATTTATTATATAATATTTTTTAGAAAAAGGAAAGGATTTTTTTATGAGCAAGCAAAATAATGTAAAAATTATACTTCATGTTGATATGAATGCATTTTTTTGTTCTGTGGCTTGTCTTTTAAATCCCTCCTTACGAGGAAAGGTTTTTGCTATTGGAAGAGAAAATAGCTATCGAGGAGTGATATCCTCTGCTAGCTATGAGGCTAGAGCCTTAGGAATTCATTCAGCACAAAGTCTTAAGGAAGCATACAGCTTGGTTCCTGATTTGATTGTGGTTCATCTAGATTATTCTCATTATATTGATTACCACAATCGATTTTTAAATGTTTTAAAGCAGTATTCTTCCTTAGTTGAGGTTGCTTCCATAGATGAGGCCTATTTAGATATCACGCAGGTTTCGTTAACAAGACATCCTTTAGTTATCGCAAAGGAAATTCAAAAGCGTATTTTAAAGGAGGTTGGCTTGAGTTGTTCTATTGGAATTGCTCCAACGCTGTTCTTGGCTAAAATGGCATCAGATATGAAAAAGCCTCTTGGAATAACAGTATTAAGGAAAAGAGATGTAAAGCAGATGCTTTATCCCTTATCTGTATCTGATATATATGGAATAGGTAAAAGAACGTATCCAACCTTGATTAAAAATGAGATTAAAACGATAGCTGATTTTATGAACGAAGAAAATAAGGAAAAAATTATACGTCTTATAGGTAGTAATTCTTATGAGAGTGTGTATTCCCATATTTTAGGAAATTCAACAAATATTGTAGTACCTAATCGAAGAGGTGAGTCTGAAAGCATATCTACCTCTCAAACCTTTGACCGAGTTATCAATTCAAGCATAGAAGCCTTATATGAGCTTAGGAAAATGACAAGAGAGCTTGTAAATAAATTAAAAAAAATGCATGCTTTTACTAAAACGATTACCATAACCCTAAGAAATATTGATTTTAAGACCATTACAAGAAGCAAAAGCATTGATTATACTGATGACTTTGATGAGATATATGAGGTAGTTGTAGATCTGATAGATGAGCATTATCATAATGAATATTTGCGTCTTTTGGGGATTGGACTTTCAGGGTTAAAGGAAGAAAAGGATTTACCCAAGGAATATAATTTATTTACAATTATGGATAAAGATGAGAAACAATCTGCAATAAATCAAATGATAGAAGAATATCAAAAAAAATATGGAGAAAGTGCCTTATTTTGGTCAAAAAAGAAAAACTTGTAATTTTATTTTAATAATGGTATGATACAAGAGGTGATGAAAATGATCTTTGATGGTGTAGAGCTTAAAAGCTATATTGGAAAAGCCTTACTTGATTTGCAATTTAAGGAATTTAGTCCTGTTCAACGTGAAGTAATGCAAGTAGTTAAAAATAATAAAAATATTTTAGTTAAATCAAAAACAGGAAGTGGAAAAACACATGCCTTTTTGATTCCTATTTTTCAAGAGCTTGATGAGGACGATCATTCTGTTTTTGCAACAATTATATCTCCAACGAAAGAGCTTGCTATGCAAACCTATAAAATGGCACAGCATATAGCCTCTTTTTCAGATAAACGAATTGATATAAAGCTTTTTTCAGGTGGGACGGATCGATTAAAGGAAATTGAAAAATTAAAATCAACTATGCCACAGATTGTTATTGGAACGCCAGGTAAAATCAAGGATTTAGCTATTGTAGAAAATGCTTTAAAAATATATACTTCAAAATATTTTATTGTAGATGAGATGGACATGGCTTTAGACGGAGGATATGAGGAGGATTTGGATGATATTTCAAAGATATTAGCTAATTCAAAGATGATGTTTTTCTCTGCGACTATGGAGGACAGAATTCTTCATTTTGTAAAAAAATATTTAAGCAATCCTTTTATGATTGATATAAAGGATACCAATGATTTGCAAATTAAGCATATTTGGATTCCTTTGAAGCATAAGGATAGACAGGAGATGCTTTTATCTCTTCTTACAACCATTCAGCCTTATTTTGCTATTATATTTGCAAATACAAAGGAACGGGTTATGGAACTTTCTAATCTTTTGGCAAGTCAAGGCTATTTTGTTGCACAAATGCATGGTGATTTGACTCCGCGAGAGCGTAAAAGAGTGTTAAATGATTGTAAGGCATTAAAGCATCAGTATCTTGTAGCAACTGATTTAGCAGCCAGAGGTTTAGACATTGAGGGTGTTACACACATTATCAATTTTGAGCTTCCTTATAATTATGAGTTTTATCTTCATCGTAGTGGAAGAACAGGCAGAATGCACCGTGATGGAATTGTATATTCCTTTTATGAAGAGATTGATGATGACTATTTAGATAATCTTTCTAAGAAAAAAATCAAGCCTGTATATTTTGAATTAAAAAATGGTGAGCTTCTTCCTTATAAGGGAAGAGGAACCCGTCAGGCTCGTAAGAAGCCAAAAACAGACTTTCAGAAGGAAGCCTCTAAATATGTACCAAAGCCAACAAAGGTTTCTCCAGGCTATAAGAAAAAAAGACAAGCTCAAATTGATGAGCTTGCTGAAAGATTAAAACGAAATGCAAAGAAGAAAAGAAGATAAGAAAAAACCACATTTCAAATGGAATGTGGCCTTTTTTTTATTGCAAGGTTTCTCCTGAGGTGATGTGCTTCTCAGATACATTTTTTACATTTGTAGAAGAGAATATTCTTACATTACGTTCTACAACTAAATCTTCAGGTAAAATTAATTTTTTACCAATAACATTAATTCCGCTAGATAAAATTTTTGGTTTATCCTTATTTGGTTGATAGTCATTTCCAGAACCAATGATGGAATTATCACCAACGATAGTTTCCTTATCAATTATAGTGTTTTCAATATGACAATTCTTACCTATAACAACATCATTTAGGATAACAGAATCCTTGATAATTGAGCCTTCTCCAACCTGTACTCCAGGTGAGATGACAGAATGCTCAATCTTTCCATCAATTTGACAACCATTGGATATAAGAGATCTCTTAATTTCAGCATTTTGACCAACCTTTACAGGAGGAAGATCCTCACTTTTTGTATAAATTTTCCAAGATGGGTCATATAAATCTAAGGCAGTATCTTCAATCAGCTCAAGATTTGTTTCTAGATATGAATCATAGGTACCAACGTCCTTCCAGTAGTCATAATATTCATAGGCATATACCTTTTGCTCTTTAATCATATCTGGAATGATATGCTTTCCAAAATCAAGATCAATGATATCTGGATGAGCTTCTATTGCGTCAATTAAAGCCTGAGTAGAAAATACATAAATACCCATAGAAGCCTTATTTGATTTTGGCTCTTTTGGTTTTTCAACAAACTTGTTAATTTTTAAATTTGAATCTGTTTCCAAAATTCCAAAACGATCCGCTTCCTCAATAGGAACGATTTTGGCTGCGATTGTTAAATCGGCACCCGTTTGCTTATGCTGTTCAATCATCTTAGAGTAATCCATCTTATAGACATGATCTCCTGAAAGAATAAGAACATATTTTGATGCATAGCGCTTTACGAATTCAAGATTCTTGCGGATGGCATCAGCAGTCCCCTCATACCAAGAATTGCTTGGCTGAAGAAGGGTTACAAATGAATCACGACGGTCTAAGTCCCAAGGCTTACCAACACCAATGTGTTCATTTAAAGAAAGGGGCAGGTACTGGGTTAAGATACCTATTTGGAAAATTCCTGAATTACAGCAATTGGATAGTGCAAAGTCAATAATTCTAAATTTTCCTGCAAATGGAACAGCTGGCTTGCTTCGTTTTTCAGATAGAATATCCAAACGTGAGCCACGTCCACCCGCTAAAATTAAAGCTAAAGTTTCCATATTATCTTCCTCCTAACTTATAGCGTAATTTTTTTGTATATATCTAAGTATTTTGCAGCAGAAGAGGACCAACTATAATCCTTTTCCATTGCTTGCTTTACTAAGGTATTCCAAGCTTTTTTATTATGGTTATATGTATTTAAGGCTAAGAATATAACATCCTTTAATTCTGTTGCATTAAAATTTGCAAAGCTGAAGCCTGTACCCTCATTCGTAAACTCATTATAAGGTTGAACAGTGTCCTTTAAACCACCAGTTTCCCTTACTAATGGAAGTGTACCATATCGCATAGCAATCATCTGACCTAAACCACAAGGCTCAAATTTTGATGGCATCAAGAAAATATCACAGCCAGCATAAATTTTTTGAGCTACTGGATCAGAATACCCAATATAGCATTTAAACCGATCAGGATACTTAGCTTCCATAAAGCGGAAGAAGTCCTCATATTTAGAATCGCCTGATCCCATCAATATGAATTTTGCATTACTATATTGTATGACATCATCAAGAATTGGCATCAGTAAATCAATTCCCTTTTGATCGACCAGACGAGAAACTAATCCAAATAGTGGTACATCCTCAGTTGATAATCCAAATTCCTTTAATAAAGCCTCTTTGTTGGCTTTTTTACCAGAGGTAACGGTTTTTAAAGAATAAGTAGAATAGATATGCTTATCTGTTTGAGGGTTATATTTTTCATCATCAATTCCATTGATTATGCCATAAAAATCAAAATAGCGTAATCCTAATATATTATTTAATCGATAGCCATAATAATCCGTAAGAACCTCATCCTTATAGGTTTGAGATACAGTTGTTACAACATTTGATTCTAATATTCCAGCTTTCATAAAATTGATACAGCCATCAAATTCCAAGGAAGAAGAATAGGGCATAAATAAAATTCTCATCATATCCATAGGGAAATTTCCTTGATACTGAATATTATGAATACTATAAACAGTTTTTATTCGATTATACTCTGAATAAAAGTGATAATTGGATTTCAAAATATAAGGAATTAATCCAGTCTGCCAGTCATTTAAATGAAGGACATCAGGGAAAAAGTTAATAACCTTTAAAGCCTCTAATACAGCAAAATCAAAGTATGCAAAGCGTTCTCCGTCATCGCCATAGCCATAAAGTCCATCTCGATTAAAATATCGATCACTATCAATAAAGTAAAAATCTACTCCTTCATGGACAGCATGAAAAACTCCTACATATTCCATTCGTTCTGCTATTTTTATATAAGCATAACCACAATATTCTGCGATATTTTTTTCCTTTATTCTTTTGTAGTAGGGCATAATAACTCTAGCATCACAGTTTTTCCCCTTCAATGCTTTTGGTAATGCACCTATTACGTCAGCTAAGCCACCTGTTTTTGCGTAGGGAGCACTTTCACTGGCACAAAATAAAACTTTCATTTCATCACCTCTGTATATCATTACTTTCATTTTACCATAGGTAAAGCGTTTTCTCAAGGATTTTTCAAAAGAAAAAATAAATAATTTATTCTTTTTTACTTGCGTATTAATACTAGTTTTGATATAATAAAATATGCGTATTTCGTAATAATTTAATTCTTAATAAAGAAAGGATTTAATCTCATATGGCTAGAACAACAGGAAGAAGAAACAAAACAAAATTTATATTACGTAAAGAGCTAATTATATTGGTATTTGTCCTAGTGGCAATGATTGTAACAACAATTTGTCTATCCATCCCTTCTGAATCAGATAGAAGATTAGAAGAGATTAATACAGCAATTACTGATTATAATAGTGCAAATAGTACATCCTATTCTACATTAGAAAAGGAAAATGTAATTCGTAAGGCCTCCTTAAAGCAGGTTGAAGGACATCTTAAAAGCTCTGCAAATGGCTCTGAGGAGCATCCGGTTTACCTCTATATTCTTTATGGGAGTTTAACAAATGCAACTGTTTGTCAGTATTTATCTGCAATTGATACAGAAGCAAGAAATCGAGAGGTAAAAACAGTATATCTTTATGATTCTGCTAAGGTAGATAATCAAGAGGATAAGGAAGACGCTTCCTTCTTAGCAGAGCTAGAGAATGATGAAGCAATCTTTAATGCTGATATTTTAGAGGGTGTTCAAGAGGTGGATTTGTTAAAAACACCAGCTCTGCTTGTTTATAAAAATGGAGAACTTATCTTTAACTCAGTTGAAATTGAAGAGGATGGTTCTTATAATTGGACACAAATTATCAACAAAGCCTTTTCATTATAATTTAGGTCTAAAAATATAACATAAGACTGAGATAATTTTTTATCTCGGTTTTTATTTCATTTAAGGAGAAACGAAGAATGATTGAAGCAATTAAAGAACAAATCAAATACACCTTAGAAAATTATTATAAAGATACCCATCAGCAGGAAATTTCTATCGTTGTAGAGGAGCCTAAGAACCCTCAGCTTGGAGACATTTCCATTCCTTTATTTAGTGTGGTTAAGGCACTTAGGAAGCCTATGCCAGAAATTGTATCAGAGGCAATTCCTGTGATTCAGTCAGCTTCAGAGGCTATCTTATCCATAAATAATGTTGGTGCCTTTGTAAATTTAATGATTGATAAGAAGCTTTTAGCAAAGAATGTTTTAATAAAAGCAATTAATGAAGAGGAAAATTATGGAGCCTCACAAATAGGCAAGGGAAAGAAGATTACTCTAGATTACTCAGCTCCTAATATTGCAAAAAGCTTTTCTATTGGACATTTGCGCTCAACAATGATTGGAAATTCTTTAAGACTTATTTTAAATAAATGTGGCTATGAAACCTTCTCAATTAATTATCTAGGAGATTGGGGAACTCAGTTTGGAAAGATGATAGTTGCGTATAAAAAATGGGGGAATTATGAGGATATCAAAAAGGACCCTATTCATAAGCTAACAGATTTATATGTCAGATTTCATGAGGAAGCAAAGAACAATCCCTCTCTTGAGGAAGAAGCTAGAGAAGCTTTTAGAAGGATGGAGCTTAAGGATCCTGAGTATCTTGAATTATGGCGTTGGATTCGTGAGGAATCCTTAAAGGAATCTGCTCAGATTTATGACCTACTTGGAATCAGCTTTGATTCTTATAATGGAGAAGCATTTTATAATGATAAGATGGATTCTATTGTAGCAGAACTTAAAGAAAAGAAACTACTTAAGGAGGATCAGGGAGCACAAATTGTGGATTTAGGTGAGGCAATGCCTCCTGCTCTCATTCAAAGAAGTGATGGTGGTTCCTTGTACATAACAAGAGATTTAGCTGCTGTATTTTATAGAAAAAAGGAGTATCAGTTTGATGATATCTTATATGTGGTTGGAAATGAGCAAAAGCTTCATTTTCAGCAGTTAAGAACGCTGATTTCCTTAATGGGCTATGATTTTGCATCTCATATTGAGCATATTAATTTTGGTCTGTATTTGACAGATGGAAAGAAAATGTCTACACGCAAAGGTGGAGTGGTCAAGCTATATGATGTTTTAATGAAGGCAATTGATATGGCTTATACTCTTGTCGTAGCCAAAAACCCTGATTTGCCTAACAAGGAAGAAATAGCGAAGGCGGTTGGTATTGCAGCCATTGTTTTTGGTGATTTGAAAAATCATCGTAGCCTAGATATTGAATTTAATCTTGAGCAAGCTGTAAAATTTGAGGGACAGACTGGCCCCTATTTACAGTATACTGGAGTTAGAATTGCTTCTATTTTAAAGAACAAGGGATTTGATTTTAAAAAGATGGATATAGATGTATTTGAAAAGCCACATTATTTTGATCTTGTTAAGCAGATTTCTTTGTTTAAATCTACGATTGAGAGGGCTGCTATTGAGCGTGCACCAAGTGTGATTGCAAAATATTTGCTGGGATTAGCTCAGAGCTTTAATAAATTTTACTCTGTTGAAAAAATAAATGTGGAAGAAGAAACGATTAGAAACTCTAATTTTGTATTAGCAAAGGCGACACGAAATGTTATCAATGAGGGATTACGACTTTTAGGAATTCAATATGTTGATGAAATGTAGCATATCCTCTTGCATTTAAGGTGCGATTTGGTGTAAAATAATAAAGCATAGAAGAATATTTGGGAAATAAAAGAATCGCTAGGGGCAATTGTAATCATGAGAATTGGTATATTTACTGACCAGTTTTATCCATATATTAGTGGTGTGGTCACTTCCATAAAAATGTTATATGAGGGATTAACAGCTTTAGGACATGAGGTCTATATTTTTTCAAGTCTTGATGACGAGAAGGTTTTTACTTGTGAAGAGTTAAAGCATTTTAATTTTATTAATCTTCCTGGAAAGCCTTGGCCTTTTAAGGGCTTAAGGGATTATAGAAGAACCCCTCATCCTAAGCGCTATTTAAAGCAAATTGCCACCTACAAATTAGATATTATCCATATTCATACAGAATATAATGCAGCAACTCTTGCCAAAATGGCATCTAAAAAACTTCATATTCCTATGGTGTATACTCTGCATACCTTGTATGAGGATTATATTAAGTACTTATCTCCCTTTTTTGATAAGCATTTCCATACGCTTACCTTTAAAATTTTAGCACATATTTTTATGGGCTCTGCATCTAAAGCTTCTGTAATTAAAATCGTTCCAACAAAGAAGGTTTTAAAACTGGCTTCAAAATATTATTTAAAGGGAGATATTCGTGTTATCCCAACTGGAATTGAGCTGAATCATTTCTATGAACAAAACTTTTCAACTGAAGAGAAAAACACTTTGAAGAAAGAAATTGGAATCCCTTTAAATCAATTTGTCTTTGGATATATAGGAAGAACCTCTCCTGAAAAGGATATTAAAACAATTCTACATGCCTTTTCTAAACTAGAATATAAAGATAATGCAGTCTTGTTAATTGTTGGTGGAGGTCCACAATTTGATGAATTAGTAGAGTATGCAAAGGTTTTAAGAATAAAAAATAAGGTTTATTTTACAGGATTTATTGACAATGAGCTCGTTCCGATGTATTATCATATATGTGATATTTTTGTTAATGCCTCAAAATCAGAAACACAAGGCTTGACATATATTGAATCTTTAGCTTCTTCATTGCCTTTGCTTGTTCAAAGAGATGAATGCATTGAGGATGTCATTGAGGACTATTACAATGGAATATATTTTGATGGAGAAGAAGATTTAATCCTTAAAATGGAGGAAATCCAAAAAGCTCCATCTACCTTGAGTAATATCAAAGCAAATACACAAAAATCATGCGAAAAGTATTCAAAGGAACACTATGCTGCAAGTGTAGAAGCAATCTATCAAACTGCAATAGATAGATACAAACAAAAAAGGTAGATATACTACCTTTATATATGGGGGAGTGATGAAATGGTAGACATAGTTGACTCAAAATCAACCGCCCTTAAAGCGTGTGGGTTCGAATCCCATCTCCCCTACCATCTTAAGAGAACACAGATAATACGTTGTGATTATCTGTTTTTTTATACCTGAATTCACTTGATTTAACCTAATTCAACCGAATTATGCGGATTTAAGCAAAAATATAATTTTGATAAAACTAGAGAAAAAAGTGCGTTTTATTGATATTTAGAAAAAATATTTTATCAAAATATATCACAGAGTGAAAGTTCGCACCACCCACACAGTGTAATAGGGGATGTGAACTCACACAAGATAATAAAAAAGACCAATTAAATGGTCCTTTAAATAGTACCCCAAGTCAAGGACACAAATAAAAAAGGTGTATTATTTAATTGGAATGTTCAATCCCCTAGGGGATTCGCGATTAAAATTTAATCATAATGAAGCTGACTGTACTACTGTACTCTCAGCTTTTATTATTTTGTTTTGTAATGGTTTTCCACCTTCAAGTAAGTATATCCTATATTCAACAGGTGTCATTTTATTTAAAGTCCATTGATATCTATAATTATTATAGTAATCCATATATTCATCAATTTCATTTTTAAGTTCTTCAAAGTCAAGACATTCTTTTAAATGTAATTCATCCTTCATATGGCCAAAGAAGGATTCTTGAGGAGCGTTATCCCAACAATTCCCTCGTCTTGACATGGATTGAATTATTTTTAAATCCTTTAATAGCCTTTGATAAGCTAAAGCTGTATAATGACATCCTTGGTCAGAATGTAATATTGTATCTTCCGTGATGGGTACTTTCTTTTCATCAATGAATTGTTTTACTGTATCTAACACAAATTGTTCATCTAAAGATAAGGATAACTTATATGCCATACCAAACAACAGATATTACATTAAGGTGCTATTCTATTATGCATTATTTTATAACATTGCTTCAAAACGATGCACATAATGAAATAATGCTTGTTTTAAATAACTGGGAGAGCGGTCCTGAAATTATAAATCATGTGTCTGCCATAGTAGGAATTATTGTCTCATATAAGACAGGAGTCAAAGAAAAAATGTTAAAAGAGTCGTTAAAACATAGATTAGAAAAAGATGTAGATGTCAAGAGTATTTTTGACAAACTTTATTATAAAATACCTCTTTCTAAAAGTTTTAATGAGGGAAATATATACTTTTATTTAGATTTAATAAAAGCAAAAGTTGAAATTTGTTGGTATTAATTAGTTTATTTGGTAAAATGTTATCGTTGCCACAAAAACGATAGCATTTTTTTGTTATGCCAAAAATTTCTATTCTATAAATGGCAATGCAATTTTACAAGCAAATAATTAAGTGATATGATACCTCCATGAAGGGAGGATAATTGAAATGAAGAAGTTAGTAAAAAAATGTTCGTTCTATTGGCCATTGCAGTTACAGCATTTGTTATTACATTAATTCCTATGGAGCGAAGCCGTCAAGATCGTAATTCCAATATTGTTGCTTTATGGGAAGGTGGAAATAGCCGTGAAGGTATTGTTTCATTATTTGTTCGTGAACTTCCATCAAAACGTTAACAGGATGAAGAAATTTTAGAGAATTTATTACCTCTGAAATTTCTTTTTTCTTTTTTCTATTTTTTGGTTGTGGATTGAGAGCATCTAACAGATTAATTTTATAAGGAATAGTGCGTAGTATGGATAATTATAGAAAGAGGATAATTAATCCTGCGTTCCTTATAATCGGTTTGCTTTAGATATAAAAGAGTAACTAAAGGAAACTATGAAAATTGGGAGTAATGTAGATTTTAGTTTTCTTCCTTGCTTCCTAATAATTTGGGAGGCGAAGATGTTAAAAATAGTGGACTTGATTCTAGAGTATAAAACTTCTCATAGTGAAAGAACTGCAGAAGGAATAATGAATATTATTTTGCCAATGATTATGAATAAAGTAAAATTAATTAGATCAGATTATAAGGCGGATGTTATACAGGATTTAAAAATGAGTTTGTTTTCAATTATTAACATTGCTGTCTTCAAAGATGCTGACATACCAGAATCATTATTTTGTAAGGACAAGCTCAATTTTCTTAGAACAAATAATTTTTCAAGTGAAAGCATAATAAAACTGTTTAATAATAAATACATCAAGAATTTCATTGATGAAGCTGGTATAGAAGTTTTAGAGAATGCTTTTGTAGATAAGAATAGTTATATGGAATTTAAAAGTAATTTTGCCAAATTTAATTTTAGAAATCAATTTTTTAATTTACTAGAGAAAAGATTTGAATCAGTTTTGGCATCATTTTATAGAAATAATATGAACTATTTTACAAAAGAACAAACGATTCTTAATAGATTTACCAAGGAAGGTGATGAATATATCAATCTCATTCCTGATAATTCTCCAAAGAAAATTGATTTTGAAAAACTTGGTATGACTAAGAAAGATATAGAATTTTTAAACTTATTTATTGATGGTAATAAAGTCTATTCACAAACTGAGGTGGCTAAAATGCTTGGAACTTCACAACAATATATTTCTAAAAGAATCAGAGAAATTCGCGATAAGTATAAAGGAAGTTTCTAAGAATTAAGATGATATAAATTATTTGGAAAAGTCAAATATATATGTATTAAAATAAATTAAATTTAGAAAAATAAAAAAATATGGGTAAATAGTGATTAGAATATATTTTTCTTAAAATTTGGCAATTTGTCTTTTATTCTGTATTTTTTAAAAAATGCCAATAGATTATGAATTGTTATTGATATAAAAAGTTATATCCTATGCAAATTGCCAAAAAAAATATGGTGAAATGAGTTTGACATGGATTGCTTTTTTTTATATAATAATCCAAAATATAAAAAAGAGGTATAAAATTGAAAAAAATTAAATTATTAATGACAATACTCATTATATTAATTTTATCTAGTTGTAAGATTGAATCAAAAATCAAAAATGAATTTTTTAGTGAAACTACATTACAAAAATATAAATTAGAAAATCTGCCAGAATGCAATTGGATGGATTGTGTTGTTTGGGGAGATTCCTTTTATTTCAACATAGAAAAAGAAAAATTTGAAAATTGGATACTTTCTATTGTTGACTATATAGACAGTAGAGAAGATATCACTTGCTGGGGTTTTGCTGAACAATTTCATAGTTCTGGTTCTAGAGACTATCCAGTAACATTATATGAATCTTCGAATGATTATCTTAAAGATCATAATTGTATTGCAATTGCATTTACTACTATGCCTTTAGAAGATAATACCTTTCAAAATTGTTATTATATTCAGGCTTATTCTGGATACGATGCAACATTAGATGTGAAAGGCGCTAGCTACCATTATGGATATTATATGTCATTACAAGATAGATCCTCTTATGCAAATAAATATCATGTTTCAAATTAAAATAAATTTTTAGTTGTAGAATTGAAACTTATAGCGGATTATTTAGATGAGATCTCAAAAAAAAGAAAGGATATTGGCTAAAAAAAGCCAAGGGTATATTATGTCAGAAATAGTAAATAAAGGTAGTGGAAGTTCAGAGGCATCTTCATTTAATGGATCTATTGTTATTTATCAGCATGGAATCGGTGGAAGCGAAGATGACTTATATGAGACTATTAGAAGACTTGTGCAATCTAATACATTTAGAAATCAGGCATATTTAGATGATTTTGTGAATATGAACGATTTTAATGTAAGCACAAAAAAATTCAATTCTAATAGTGAAAAAGAAAAAGCAGAAAATATTTTGGATGAAATTGTTAGAAGAATTGAAGAAACGCCTACTAAAAATATTCATTTTAGAACTAGATTAGGTGGATTTAGATGTTATGACTCTATTGATAATCAAGTCGAAAAACTAATCTATATTATTAAGTATCTTGTGGATGTTAAGAAGGTTAATAAGAAGATTGTTTTGGTTGGCCATTCTCAGGGTGGATTGGTTAATATCAAAACCGCTATTGCGTTAGAAGGTTATATTGACCAATTAATATCTATATCAACACCTTATGACCCAGTTGATATGGGAGCATCATTGCTTACCCTTTATAACATTGCTAAATTTTTTAACATCCCAGGAGTAGAAAAAATATTGACTCAAAGTGATGTAGATATGGATGATCCAAATCAACAAGCGTTGATAAAAGAAATTAAAACTGGAGCTGAGGTTTTAACCAATCGTAATTATTTCAAGAAGATTCATGAAGATTGGAAAAATGCTAAAAATAAACCAAAACTCCATGTAATAAGTGGAACGGCTGGTACTTATAGGAAGTCAATAGTTGTTCCTTCTTCAGGACTTGGTTCATCACTCTCACCATCATATGGAACGGATTTAGAACTTACAGTTAAATATCTGAAAACCCCATTTGATGGAATTGTTATGACAAGTGAACAGTACAATATAGAATATGACACATATCATCCTTTATGTGATATATCATTGCCATGCATTAAAAATGGAACCTACAAATTCAAAAGTTATTGTGGTGAGTGCTATCTTGGATGTCCGCTATCTAGTTTTGATTTGGAAGACACAGTGATAGATGCTTTCTTTACTGGATTATCTAATTGGATTAAAGGAAAGGGATTCCAAATTGATGCTAAAGCAGATGATTTAACAAGAGCATTAGTGGCTGGTATGAACAGAAGTGAATATAGTGGAAATTATACTAATGTATATAGAATTCTTAAAAATTCACATAGTCATATGTGGTTAAGATACAATGAAACTGCTTTGTATTGTGTTAGAAGCCATATAGAATAATGAAAGTAGACAACACATTTAAAAGATTTATTCCTAATGCTTAGTATTACCAGTTCATGATTTTAAAT
>JAIEEQ010000053.1 GCA_029067355.1 Anaeroplasmataceae bacterium
ATATAAGTTTACAAATATATGAAAAGAATGTCAAGAGTGCATTTAAAAAAAGATATGGGGATTACTCCATTTTTCCAGTTAATTTATAATTTTTAGCTTGAGTTGAAAATAATTGATAATAAAGACTATCTGTCCTTTTCATTAAATTTTTATGTGAATCAAAATCAGTAACGCTTCCTCCGTCTAACACTAAAATCTTATCACAAAAAATAGAGGATGACATTCTATGAGAGATATAAATTGCCATTTTATTTGAAACCATATCATTAAAGTTTTCATAAATTTCAGCCTCTGCCAAAGGATCAAGTGCGCTAGTAGGCTCATCTAAAATCAATAGGCTAGCATCCTTAGCTAAGGAGCGTGCTATTGCTATTTTTTGCTTCTGCCCGCCAGACATATCAACACCTTCCTCCTCATAGGATTTTGAAAGACAGGAAGCATATTGGTTAGGTAAGGCTTCAATTGCCTCCCTTATGCCGACCTCTTCGCATAAGCTTTGAATTTGACTTAAATCCTTAGAAGGGGAAATATTATCTTGTATAGAATAGGAAAACAGCTTATAATCCTGAAATAATGCACTAATTTCCTTAATATAGGATTCTTTATCATATTGCTCGATGGGAATTCCGTTAATCTTTATGACTCCTTCTGTAACTGAATAAAGACGGCAAAGTAATTTCACGATTGTTGTTTTTCCTGCACCATTCAATCCAACAATAGAAATCTTTTCTTGTTCCTTAATCAAGAAAGACACATTTTTCAAAACATACGTATCCGTATTAGGATATTTGAAACTTACATTTTCAAAGCAAATTTCCTCAATAGAATTCAAAGCTTCTTTTCCCAAATGAATATCTTCTGGAAGCGCCATAAGTTCAATAGCTGGTTTAATGTATTCAATAGACCTCTTATAATTCCCACTAGCAGAAATAATTGTAGAAATTGCATCAGAAAAGCTGACAGCAGCAGAAATTGTCAATGAAAAGGAAGCTATTGGCAGTTGCTTAGTAATTGTCCGAATACCTACTAATATATAAATGCCTGCCATTTCAACGTATTGAATCGTAGAAATAATACTTGCATGAAACCCTGCTATAATCTGTGCTTTAGCTACATTAGAAGCAACTTCCTTTGAAAAATGATTAAATTTTTCACATAATAAATCACCTAAGGAATATAATCTAAAATCCTTACAATTGGTTGTGTTAATCATCGTATTAAGGTAGTACCCATATTTGAAATTAATTGGTAGAAGTGACTTATAAAACTGAACCTGATATTTCATTGATATGAAAATCATCAAAATGTTTAAAAGGATACCTGCTACTAAAATAAGAACTAAGAATGCATCAAAGGAAACAATTATGCTAACTAAACCAATGATAGAAATAAAACTAGATATAATGGAAGCAATATTGGTCATTAAGGAAGACAATGCACCCATATTATCAATTCCCATTTCTGCATTCTTCTTTAGTTCTAAATAGTAAGGATCCTCCAAGTATTGGAAAGGAAGTGACATAATTTTATTAGAAAGCATTTGCTTAATTGCTAGTATCATTTTTTGATTGTGAACTTCCACAAGTCGCTTAATATATGTATTCAAGAACGTTAATCCTACCTCAATAGACACTAAGACAACAACCGAAAGTAAAGCCTCTTTATAGTTTCCCTTCTCTAAAAAGAAAATTAGAATAGATAAGGTATATGCACCAAATAGAGTCATCGCTGACCGAATAAGGATTTGAAAGAATAAAACTAGGAAGTATAGCTTATGAGCTTTAAAGGAATATTTTAAAAATTTTATTAATGTATGCTTATTTTTCTTCATTGCCTTCTACACCCTCCTGATAGTACTTTCCTTGAACAACAAACATATGATAATAGCCCTTTTTATTTTTCATAAGCTCTTCATGACTGCCATATTCCTCTAAGCCATCCTTAGATAAAAACGCAATTTTATCACAGAATTTTGTAGAGGATAGACGATGAGAAATATAAATAGCTGTCTTACTTTTGACTAAGTCGTCAAAGGATTGATAAATCTCAGCTTCAGCTAAGGCATCTAGTGCACTGGTAGGTTCATCAAGAATCACAACATTACCATTCTTGTATAGTGCTCTAGCAATAGCAAGTTTTTGTTTCTGCCCTCCTGAAAAATCAACTCCATTTTCATCTATAACCTTAAGCATTGGCGTATCATATTTTAAAGGAAGACTTAAAACTTTATCCTCAAGTCCAACTCGTCTTAGGCATTCCTTTCCTCTTTCTATGGCATCCTTGCCTTGATCTGTACCAACAACATTTTCTAAGATTGTACAGGCATATACATCATAATCCTGAAAAACTGTACTAAACATGGAATAATAGGTTTGCTTATCATAGGATAAAGCATCCTTTCCATTGATAAGAATTTCTCCCTTTGTGGGTTTGAATAGTCCACACAATAGTTTGATTAATGTGGATTTCCCTGCCCCGTTTTCACCAACAATAGCTAAGCTTTCCTCTGGATTAATGGTAAAATTAAAGTCTTTGAAAATCCATGCTTCTGTATTAGGATATTTAAACCAAACATTTTTAAATTCAATTTTTGGGGCACAGGCTAAATCTACATCCTTATCCATACCTGAACTTAAATAAAACTTCTGGTTATCTAAAAATGAAAAGTAAGTTCCTGTTAACTTTACATTGCTAATTAAGTCAGTCAAATTTGAAGTAAAGGTTCTAAGAAGCGTTGTGAATGCAACTAATGTGGTAACATATAAGGAAACATCAGCCAGGGAGATGGTTTGATCAAAATATCCTTGAATAATCAAATAAAAGGACACCCCATCTTCTATACAAAGCATCAATATTCCAAACAAGGCATAAAGAAATTTCTTATTTGCAATATCAGTTAGTACACGCATAAGGTTTAAGGATTTCCCTTGATATTTTTTCATTAATGACTCTTTAAGACTAAAAATGCGGATATCCTTCCCATAAGAAAAATCACTACATGTTTCATGAAAGTATTGATTTTGTCGATAGGCATGAGCCTCATCCTTCTTACACTTATTAATATAACGGGCAACACCCTCATTAGCAATAGCCGTTATTAAAGTAGTCACGATACATAGTACAGCAATCCAAACATTTAAAAAAGCAAGAATCGTAGTAAAAATAATGATACTTATTAAACCGACGAAAAGATTTCCAAGATTGCTGTAAACCGCTTGAAAGCCTTGATAATCCCCATCCAATGCCCGAAATCCAACATTCACTTCATCCTGAAACGTAGGATCCTCAATCTTTTCATAATCAACTTTTTTATATAATTCAATACAAACCAAAAATTCTTTTTGTCTTAGTTTTAAATAACTAGCATCTAAATATCGCTTCACAATACCATGAATAGAGAAGCATAAAATAGCAATCACAGAAAGAAACATAATACGATATGACATTTCTTCTATTGATTTTTCCTCAAGAATACAATCTATAATGAGCTTGGTGAAAAATACACCTAGTACAGAAACAGCACCTCCAAATATGGCATTCACAATCCAAAGAACATAGATATGACTGAAATGACCTTTTCGTATCAGCCCCAATTGTCTTTTAATTGTTTCAAAAAAACCACATTCTTTTTTTACCATTTCCAATCCTCAAATGCCTTTTTTAATGAATCCATAACATTAGATATCTTTCCTCCTACACACTCTCCAGCAATAGAGATATCCCCATTTATATTAGACTTTACAATACACTTTGCTTTTCCTTCTTTTATATTGACATCACCATTTACACTGCTTACTACAAAATTTGCCTCATTTGTTCTTTCTATATTGATATCACCATTTACCGTCTTTAAGGCAACATCATCACAGCATATCTCTTTTATTTTAAAATCTCCATTAACTGTTTCAATCATTAGATTTGGAGAAATAATCTCTTTAGCTACAAATTCACCTGAAGTTGAAGAAAGTCTTACTCTTTTAGAAAAATTCAAAGTGTCTAACTCGACATCTCCACTCACGTTCTGAATTTGAATGCCTTCTCCCTTTAATGGGCAAATTTCTAAATCTGTTGCTACACTTTTGATAAAAATCTCCTCAAAAAACATATTTTTCCCTATATAAAGTGTTCCTGAATATTTTGGCTTATTTGGACGCAAATATGATTTATGACAACTTAAAGCAAAGGTTCTTAGTCCCTTTTCAACAGAAATATATTTAAAAGCATCCTCATCCGCCTCTAAATGGATTTCATCATCATCTTTCTGTTCTATAAAAAATTCAGCAAAAATTTCTAAATTTAAGGATAAATGAAATTTCCTTTCCTTTTTATTTGATGGAATCTTATAGGATTCTACAATCTCAGCAATAGATCCAAAGCGGTCAATAATTTCTTCATCTGTCATACCTGCTTCATGTCCTACTAAAAAATGCTCTACATACTTTGTAACAATTTCATCTGCATTTTCTACCTGTGCATCCTTAAGCGCATTTCTTAATTCATTTAAAAACTTTTCCATATCAATCCAACTCCTTTAACATTTTTTCTGCTTCATCAAAGCCAATTTCTTTTTTCTTAAGTGCTTCTAAAATCTCAGTTCTAGAAAGCCGTTCTTCTGGGAAAACCACTCTTGTTTCATATCCTAAATTCTTAATTAACTCAGCTAAATTCTTTTTAACCGTAGGATACGAAACTCCTAAGTCCTTTTCTACTCCCTTAATATTTCCTGCATTCTTTATAAATATTAAAGCAAATTCCTGAAGCTCAGCAGATAAGTAATCAAACTTAGACAACTGAAACTCTCCCTTTAGCTTTGTATCACAGCTTTTACAGGTTAATTCTGTAACTAAAAGTTTACTTTCACAAATTGGGCATATTCCTAATAGCTTTTTCTTCATTTTTTCAAATCCTTTCTTAATTTTTTAATTATATTTTATCATTAAAATTAATTTTGTCAACAATATACATTAATTTTTTTAATTACTTAATTAATTTTATTAAGTTTACAGCGAAAAACTTTATTACACCACCAGTTTTCCTCTAAATTTTACTATGAAAAGAAAAGACCAGAAAATATCTGGTCTTATGCCTTCGCATTATTGAAGGTTGCATTGATTGTATTAATGTAATTTCTTGAGAAGGTTGCAAGGATGTCACCCTTATAACGTTTTATCGTTCCATCTGGAAGCTCAATATGCTCTTCCTTTGGATAATATTTAGAAAAAGCAATGCCAATAGCCATATCATAAATTTTCCAGTAGAGATCTGAATCATATGCATTCCCTTGCGTAATCCCCTCTATATCCTCTTTTTCAAAGGATATATCCTTTAAGGAAACTATATCCTCATATAATCCAACATAAGGAGCATTGTAGCTTACATAATATGTATTTGCGAAAGCTGGGTCCACATGGGACTCACCCTCATCTCTTCCACACATAAAATTGATAAACTTTAAAGCCAAATCATAATTAGATGCATGCTTAGGAATTACAAAATTATCACAAAAGGCAATTGTATCTGACGGAATAAAAATATCAAAGCCAACCTGATACTTATCCTTATAAATTCCTGCATCCGTGGTAATCGTAGTAATCATTGAAGAGAACTCCTCAACCTTTAAATCCCCAGCCAAATAAGCGTCCATTACAGTTGATGCTACATTTTCACAATAATAATATAAGAAATCTCCTGTCCACATAAAGCCTAAATCCCTATTTTTAGCAACAATATCCTTTTTGATATCATCTGTACCCCAAGAGTCATATTTCATGTTTTTAATTAGAGAATAGATTTGATTCAATTCTTCCTTTGTAAGATTTTCTTCTGTATCAAAGCCTAAATAACGACAGGCAGCATAATAGGAGTGTAGATTAGAATCATACATTGCAACTCTTGTTCCCGCAGGGAGGATGGAGCGATCAAACAACGAAGCCCACTCATTCTGAGAAGTTGTAACAGCTTCCTTTAGTCCTTCCTTCATTGTGGAATAAACAATTCCCCATGTGCCCCATAAATAAGGAACATAATACGATGTAATCCCTGGCTTTTTTGCTTCTAGATTTTCTGCAATTCCCACAACTCCAGGCATACGAGCTTCTAAGCTAAAATTTGGAAGCTGGCTAAAATCTATTTCTCTTAGCATATCATTTTCAGCCATCTTTAAAACCATATAATCAGAAGGACACATCACATCATAACAAGTCGTTCCTGCACTAATTTTTGAATAAAATAATTCATTGGACTCTCCCAAATCCATAGCAACCTCACAGTTGTACAGATTTTCAAATTCCTCTAGCATTTCTTCATCTATATATTCTCCCCAATTTAGAATTAACAATACGCTTCTTCTTTGACAAGAGCATAAAGCAAACAGAAAACAGAAACAAACAAAAACAAAGCTAATTCTTTTTCGCATGACTTCTTCTTCCTTTCATAAATAATGCATAAAGGATAATTAACACCATAGAGACGAGAGTTAAAGCAGTTGAGAAGGCATACACTCCTGGATATAAGGACTTTTTTCCTATGGAGGAATATATCCAAATGGATAGCGTATTAAATCCATTTCCAGTAGTAAAATAGCCAACCACAAAATCCTCAAAACTGATGGTAAAGGCTAAAATAACACCCGAAAAAATTCCACCTCGTATTGCAGGAATCAAAACACGAATTACAGATTTTAAGGGCTTTATTCCCAAATCCATACTAGCATCCATTAAATTTGGATCAATCTCTTTCATTTTAGGTAATACAGAAAGAATAATATATGGAAAGATAAAGAATAAATGCGCAATCAATATCGTCCAAAAACCAAAGATATGCCGATTGATTGGTAATAGTAAGGAAAAAATCAGCATTAAGGATACTCCTGTAACAATATCTGCATTCAGTAAGGGGATATTATTTAAAAGCATAATTCTTGATTTAAGTTTAGGTGGCAAATAGAAAATACCTATTGCCACAAATGTTCCTAATATAGCGGCAATCAAAGTTGCAGATATGGAAACCATAAAGGTATTTTTAATTGAGTTCGTAAGACTTCTTTTGGAAAACATATTCAGGTAGTTATCAAAGGTAAAGCCCTGAAACTCTGTGGTAGAAGCGCTTGAATTAAAGGATTGTATTGCAATGACAATCACTGCCAAATAAAGCATAAATACAGAAAAGATTACTAAAAGGGCTTTGACTACTCTCCAAAGTATATGTAAAGCCTTATAATCTTTATAGCCATACTCCTTTAAGGTAGCCTTTGGATAGTACAGTTCTTCATTCATCATATTAAAGTTTCTCCTTCCTTATCAATTTTATTAACAAGCAGGATAGATCCCAAAATAATTACAAGAATTATAATTGCTAGTACTGCACCTTGATTATAGCTCATATTAATAAAGCTTTGTTCAATGATATTCCCTATCAACAAAATATTTCCAGCCCCCAATACCTTTGGTATAGCAAAGCCAGATAAGCAAGGAAGTAAAACCATCATTGAACCTGATACAACTCCCTTCAAAGACAACGGAACAATAACCTTCCAAAACTTAGTAAAATTGGTAACTCCTAAATCTAAAGCCGCTTCCTCTAGGGAAGGATCTATTTTTTCTAAGGAGGTATAAATTGGAAGTACAATAAAAGGCAAGTAGGTGAAAACCATACCCAGTAATATGGCCCAATCTGTACCAATAATATTCAAACCAGGAATATGAAATAAATCAGCTAAAATATTTTCCGGCTTAAAGATAGAGGCTAGGGCATTTATTCTTAAAAGAATATTTGTCCACATTGGCAAAATTAATAACAAGAGAATCATATATTTATTTTTAATTTTTGACTTATATAAGCTATAAGCCAATAAATACCCAAAAAAGATACAAAGGAGCGTAGTCAAAACGCTATATTTTAAGGAATTCCAAAAAGCTATAAGTACAGACTCTGTTCCTAAGATTGTAAAATTGCTCATTGTGAACTGCATACCCTTAAATTGTATTCCCTCTGCATCTACAAACATTAGACAAACCATAATGAGTACTGGAAAACAGGCAAAAATATATAGCCAGTACATATAAGGCTTGGCAAGACGATCCAAATGGTGATTCCCTTGAGGAAGATGCTTTGTCATTCTGTTATGATGGTTTTGCATGAACCGTCCACCTTCATCAAGCATATTTCATAGGGATCAACAGATAATCCAACCTTTTGTCCTGTTTTTACATCCTCATAGGTATGAACTACAAACTCCATTCCCTGTAAATCTACACAAAGCTCATAATGAACTCCTTTAAAAATAGAGGAGGTTACACTGCCAACCAGTTTCGCATTTTCAAGAGGAACAACATCCCAATCCTCTGGACGAATTACAACATCCACTGGTTCATTGTCCTCAAAATGATAGCCGACACATTCAAAATCAACATCCAAGAAGCGAACCAAATTTTTCTTGACATAAATCCCGCTGACAATATTGGATTCACCAATAAAATTAGCAACAAATCGATTCATTGGTTCATTATAGATATCCTTTGGTGTTCCTAATTGCTGAATCAGTCCATCCTTCATAACGACTATACGATCAGACATAACCATTGCCTCTTCCTGATCATGCGTTACAAACACAAAGGTAATTCCTAATGTTCTTTGCATTTCCTTAAGCTCATATTGCATATTTTGACGCAATTTCAAATCTAGTGCAGAAAGTGGCTCATCTAACAAAAGAATTTTAGGCTTTAAAATAATTGCTCTTGCAATCGCAACTCTCTGCATCTGACCACCCGACATATTCATAATCTTCCGATCCTCATAACCAGATAAATTTACCATTTTCAATGCATTTTTCACAGCACTCTTTAATTTTTCTTTCAGCTTCCAGTTCATGTCGAAGAAGGTAATCTTATGAGCCTTATCCTCTGGTACTCCTAAGGACAGCTTATCCTTAGTGATTTCTGCCTTCAGCGCTTCCCTGCCGCCAAAAAATTCTATCATAAATTTTCTTCCTCTATTTTTCAGTCCAAATGCTACATTATTAAATACATTCAAATGGGGAAACAAGGCATACCTTTGAAACACTGTATTAATTGGTCTTGCATAAGCAGGAAGATCATTAATTTCCTTTCCTTGTACGACAATTTGACCAGAGTCAGGATTTTCAAAGCCCCCAATCATCCGGAGTGTGGTTGTTTTACCACAGCCAGATGGACCTAATAGAGTAAGAAACTCATTTTCATAAATTGTTAAATTGATGTTGTCTACGACGGTTACTGCACCATACTGCTTAACAATATTGTGCAATTCGATAATTGGTCTTGCCACCGCAATTTACCGAACTTGAAGAACGTTTTTTGTTCTTCTCCTCTTTTTCCTTTCCTCCAAAATTTCTAAGGAATTTATTCCTTTAAAAATCTATTTTTTTATAGACGAAATAATTATACAACAAATTTAAAATTTGACAAGAAAAAATCTACTTTTTTTACAAAAAAATTATCTCCTCTTTTAGAGGAGATTCAATCGTCTTTAATATTCTAGCTTTGCTTCCATAGGAAAGAGTCTTTCATAGGCTTCAAAAATATCATCAAAATCATGTATTTTGAAAAAACTATGAAGCTTTTTAACATTCCATTGCTTATAATTATAAACCTTAAAGAAAGGAAAATAGCGAATTCCTTTACAAAAATGCTTAATCACTGTGTCGTTTTTTATTTTACGCTGTTCATTAAATCGGAACGGAATATAAACCTTTTCCTTACAATATTTATACAGAGCTGTTTGATCTGAAAAATAGAGTTTCTTTTCCTTCAGTAAAGCTATCGCTTTTTCAAAAAGGCCTGTTTCTTTTACTCTTTTCACATTAATATATAATACGCCAGAATTGAAATAATCCTTTTTCAGCCAGAATTTACCCAAATAATCTAAACAAACCGCCATTTCTTTATTCTCTATATCAATCGTTTTAAATTCTTCTAAAGATGAGCAGGTCATTGTATCTGCATCCAAATAAATCAATTTATCACAATCAAGATATCTTGTAAACAAAAGCCGAATTAAAGAGGCTGGAGAATATTTAGGATTCATATTAGGTGTATTTTTAAACGTTTCCTCAAAATCCTTAGAAACATCATAATAGGACAATTCATTTTCAAAATTATAGCCCTTCATTACCTTTTTCAAGTATTCGCAAGATTCAAGGGATATTTTAGGCACACTAGACCAAGAAATCTCCATCGTCATTATATGCAAATGAATGGGTTCCTTTGTATGCTTCATCATTGATAAAACATTTAAGCAAATCCCATGAAATATTTTTTGATTTCCCGTCTGTAATACATGTATCATATCCTTAATCCTCTTTTATTTCTTCTATAATTCCCTCTGCTTCTTTGCTTGCTTCTAAAACTTCAGTTTGTAAAATTTTCTTCTTTTCTTTCTTTACTAAAATTTCATAAACAATGTAGGCTATGGCACTTAATACCATTAATAAATAATAGGTTAAGGCACGCCACAAAATCATACCTGTAAGACCTATACTGCTTGGTAGACCTCCAAATAATGATACAGTAAAGATGGTTGTAAATGCAAACTCAATCCCACCAGTTCCTCCTGGAGTTGGAACCCATACCATTGTAGTAATTGCAAAGGCAGATGCCAAAATAATATATGGCATTAATCGAAGCCCAAAATCAGCACCTAAAGCCTTTAAAATATAATATGGAATGGCATAATAAAATAGCAACGCCAGCATTTTCAGTAAAATTGCTCCAACAAAGGAGGTTTTATGAGAAAAGATTTTTTTTGCAGCTCCTTGAGCATTCTCACAATACTTCTCAAAGGCAGGTATCGCTTTTGCAAGATGCTTACCTATAAATTTAATTTTACAAAGCTGTAAAAGAAATTTTTTCAAAGCCTCACGTACAAATTTACAGGTTGCCATTAAAATCATAAATACGAGAGTAAATAAATTCATTGCAAAACCTAATCCTATCATCCAAGCTGTGGATGCAGTAAAATTCTCTGAAAATTTCCCATAGAACACTAAGGAAGCAATTGCATAAATGTTACTAGCAATCATTAACGCTATAAAATTAGACACAATAATGCCTGTTGAATCACTGGCTTTAATCTTTTTTTGAGTAAATAAATAAACCTGAATTGGTTGTCCTCCAGTAGAAAATGGAGTGATTGCGTTAAAAAAATGCTCAGACTCACCTATTAAATATACATCTAAGAAATGAGCATTAAATCGATTTTGCTTTGAAATAAAGCATAATGAAATTGGCCAAAGAGCAGCATATAGAACTAGACATAATACCGCCTTCCCCATATTTGCACCATCTACTGTTTTCAATAGCTGCAAGGTTTCATTAAAATCATTGAAGTTAAAAAACACAATAAAAACCACAGAGGTTATGAGTAGCACGATAAGTATAGATAGTATTGTTTTTTTATGTGATACAGGCTTCTTTTCCCGTTTTTTATCTAGTTCTTGATTTTCCATTTATTTCCAAATCCTTTTCTATTTATTATTTTACTTAAATATTTTATTTTTATCAATACTTATTGACATTTTTCTTGATAATGGGGGTAAAAAATGTTAAAATTTTTGAGGAAGATTGCTTTTATTGAGGAATATGTATTATGAAGAAGAAAAATAGAGTTCAATATTATAGAGATTTGAAAAATGATGACTTTTCTGGAACAAACATTAAAGTTAAGCCTTTAAATGATGACTATAAATATTTACACAAAAATCCAATTTGGATTATGACAGCATGGTTTGTATATTTCTGTATTGCAAAGCCCTTGCTATTTTTAATAACCAAGTTCGTATGCCATCAAAAATTTGCAAACAAAAGGCTAATGAAGCAGGCAAAAAAAACAGGTGCCATTTTATATGGCAACCATACAACAAAGCTTGCAGATTCCTTTGTTCCTAATTTGATTTTTACCTTTAGGAGAAGCTATATTATTGCCTCTCCTGAAACAATGTCTATCAAAGGAATACAAACACTTCTTCAAATGCTTGGTGTAATTCCTCTGACTGAAAGGCTATCCTTAAAGAAAAGGTTTTTAAAAGCCTTGAAGTATTACCTAGATAAAAAGCGATTAATTACCATTTATCCAGAAGCACACATCTGGCCATTTTATACCAAAATCAGACCCTTTGATGATTCCAGCTTCAAATATGCAGCTCTTTTTGATAAGCCTGTATATGCTGTAACAAACTGCTATCAAAAAAGAAAGCTAGGTAAAAAACCAAAAATTGTTACCTATTTTGACGGTCCATATTATCCAGACCCTGAATTAAATACAAAGGAAAATGCTGCCTATTTACGAGATTTAGTATATAGAGCTATGGTTGATCGTACAGAAAAGTATTCAACCTATTCCTATGTTGAATATATACAGATTACAGATGAGTCTAAAGAAAATTAAGCCACTTTATAATTTTTAAAGTGGCTTTTTTCATTAATCTAAAATATGGTACAAAAAATGTGGGGTCTGTTCTAGCCAGCTTGGCCAGTCATGAGGACGATCATATCCCCAATAATCAAACCATGCTGGAACCATATGTCTACTCAATTCAAAATCTAAGGCTCGTGTATCTGCCAAGCACTCTTCTTCCCATGCTCCCTGTCCTACACAGACAATCACTCTTGCCTGACGATACAAATCCAAATAAGGATGATTCATATCCATACAGCGAATAGAATCTAGTGGTGAATTTAAAAACGTCAAGTCATCTGCGTAGTTTTTAAAAAAGTATCCTGAATGATAAATTCCAGATAACGCCAAAACAGCATCAAAAATATCTGGCTTTCTCATAAAGAAATTCATAGCATGATAGGCACCCATAGAGCATCCAAAGGCTAGAATTCCACTAGCAACGCCTCCTCCATTTCCATAGGTATTAATCTCATAAACTCGGTGGACTAAATCCTTTATAATATAGTTATAATAGGCCTCCTGTGCTTCAATCCTCCATCTAGGATTTTTATTCATATCACTCCAGGATTCTCCATCAATAGAATCTACACAAAATACTTGTATTCTGCCTTGTTCAATGTACCAGCTCATTGCCTGAATCAATCCACGATTTTCATAATCATAGAATCTGCCATTTTGACATGGAAATGCAATACAAGGCTTTCCTGCATGACCAAACACCTTATACTCCATATCTCTACCTAAGGCATGGCTATATTCTCTATAATACTCTACCTTCATAAAATGCCCCTATATCCTTAAATATATTGATTTAAAATTGCCTCAAGCCATTCCTGACGACCAGACTGATTTTCAATTTGATCATGGGTAAGAGCATAATCGCTTAATTCCTCAAGCGTAACTTTTTGATCTGCAATCTTCTTTCCAATTCCTGCCGTATAGGATTCATAGCGTTTCTTTTTAAAATCCTCAAAAACATTATCCTCTAAAAGTTTTGCAGCAATACGTAGTCCTCTTGCAAAGGTGTCCATTCCAGCGATATAGGAAATAAATAGATCCTCATCTGTAAAGCTCTGGCGACGTACCTTAGCATCAAAATTAAGACCACCTGTTCCAAGACCTCCGTTAAGCAACACCTCATACATTGCTAAGGTTGCATCATAAAGATTTGTAGGAAATTGATCTGTATCCCACCCCAATAGCATATCTCCTTGATTTGCATCAATAGAACCAAGCACACCATGAATTCTTGCAACATTCAGCTCATGGTTAAAGGTATGTATGGCAAGTGTTGCATGGTTTGCTTCTATATTCATTTTAAAATCATTTTCTAATCCATAGCCCTTTAAAAATCCTAAAACCGTTTGGACATCAAAATCATATTGATGCTTCGTTGGCTCCTTTGGTTTAGGCTCAATTAATAGCTGAGCATGTAGGCCACTTTTTTTGTTATAATCTCTTGCAAGCCTTAATAGTGTAGCATAGTGATCTAATTCCTGCTTCATATCTGTATTTAATAAAGTGTCATAGCCTTCTCTTCCACCCCAGAATACATAATTCTTTCCACCAAGCTTTTTTGTTGTATCCATAGCCTTTTTAATTTGTGCCGCTGCATAAGCAAACACATCTGCATTAGGACTTGTTCCAGCGCCTGCTAAATATCTTTTATGATTAAAGCAGTTTGCAGTGCCCCATAAGCACTTAATATTGGTGCCCTTCATTTTCTCTAAAACATAATCTGACACCTGATCTAGAGCTTGATTTGACTCAGCCAAGGTTGGCATTTCTGGAGCCATATCTCTATCATGGAAGCAAAAATATTCAATACCAAGCTTGTCCATAAACTCAAAGCCTGCATCTACTTTTAGAAAAGCTTCCTTTAATGGATCTATATCCTCAAATGTACGACTCATTGTGTTAGACCCAAACTGGTCAGCCCCTTTTGCACATAGCGTATGCCACCAGCTCATTGCAAATTTCAAATGCTCATGCATTGGCTTTCCTAAAATTAATTCATCCTTATTGTAATACTTAAATGCAAGAGGATTCTTTGACTGAGGACCCTCATATTTAATTTTACCTACTTTAAAAAACTCTTTCATTTTCCTTTTCCTCCTATATTTCAAAAGCTTTTTTATAATATTTTTTTAAACTTGAATAAGCTTCCTGATAAAGTGGGTAGCCCTTATCATAGGCCATCTCCCACTCTGCATCAGGCAAGGTTACATCCATAACCTCAATTATCTGATTTGTAGCCTCCTTGACTGAAGAATAAATGCCATCAGCAACCATAGCCAAAATAGCAACGCCTAAGGCTCCTCCCTCATCCTGAGCAATACGCTCCACCTTTTCGTGTAAACAGGAAGCAATAATTTTTCTCCATAGCTCTCCCTTTGCTCCACCACCAGCAATACGAATATGATAAGAATTCTCTGGCAATAGATGAAAACAATCTCTTAGACTATAAGCGACACCCTCTAATACAGAACGAATCAGATCGCTTTCTTTGGTATTCTGTCGAATTCCAATCCATGTTCCTGTGGCATAGGGGTCTAAATGAGGGGTTCTTTCTCCATTCAAATAGGGCAAATAAATTAAACCACCAGATAAGGGATACGCTTGTCCTGCTTTATCATTTAATTCTAGATAAGAATTCGCAGAAAACAAGGTTTCCTTAAGCCATTTATAGGACAACCCACAACCATTTGTGACTCCCATAATATGGTAGGTATCTGGAACAGCATGCATAAATACCTGCAAGGGATTATCCTTAATGTCTTCTCTATGGATTGGTGAAAACACAACCCCAGAGGAGCCTAAAACTAAGCTTAAATCTCCACAATGAATGATTCCATTCCCAATGGCAGCGGCTGCCTGATCTCCTGCCCCCCCTACTACAAAGCAGTTTTGGCTTAAGCCAAGTTCACTTTCTAGCTCAGGCAAAATGTAGCCACTAATTTCTTGAGATTCTATAAGCTTTGGAAGCTTATGAATATCCAATCCAAGATAATCGGCAATTTCCTTTGAAAAGCATTTCCTTTGAATATCTAGCATCTGCATTCCTGAAGCATCAGAATATTCAGTAGTAAAGCTTTTTGTTAATGCATACCGCACATAATCCTTTGGAAGCATAATCTTTGAAATTTTACTAAAGATTTCAGGCTCATTTCTTTTCACCCATAATAGTTTGGATAAGGTAAAAGAAGGAATAACCGGATTCCCTGTAATAGCCTTCATTCTTTGATTTCCAAAGCTATGAGCCAGCTCCTCTGCCTCAGCAATTGCCCGGTTATCACACCAAATAATAGAGGGTCTTAAGATATGATCCTCTTCATCTAGTAGCACTAAGCCATGCATCTGGCCAGAAAGTCCAATTCCTGTAATGGAATATCCCTCTTTTGTTATTTGTTTTATTGTTTCCTTCACCGCAGCTACCCAATCCAAAGGATTTTCTTCTGCATATCCTGGTTGAGGAACATCCATATCATACGCATAGGATTTTGAAGTCATAACCTTACCTACTTCGTTAAAGCATACAGTTTTTGTCCCACTCGTTCCAATATCAATTCCTAAATAATATTTCATTCTTCACCTCATACTATACTTTTTTCTTATCATTTGTAATTATACAATTCCCAGGAACGCTTGAAGTAATAAAAGCATTGCTGCCAATTGTAACGTTCGGTCCTATAATCGTTTCTCCTCCAAATATAGATGCCTCAGAATAAATTGTAACATGATCTAGTATTGTTGGATGACGCTTACTTCCCTTAAGCTTTTGTCCTGCCTTCAAGGATAAGGCTCCCAAGGTAACCCCCTGATAAAGCTTCACATAATTACCAATAATTGTCGTTTCTCCAATAACGATTCCTGTTCCATGATCAATAAAGAAATGATGACCTATTGTAGCAGATGGGTGAATATCTATTCCTGTTCTGCTATGAGCCTCCTCACTTAAAACTCTAGGTAATAAAGGAACTCCCATTTTAGCAAGGACATGGGCAATTCTATAAATAAATATTGCATAAAAGCCCGGATAGCACAATATAATCTCAGCCTTTGAATTAGAAGCAGGATCACCATCATATATCGCATCTAAATCCGTTATAAGAAGAGCATCAATTTCTGGCAGTTTCTGAACAAACGCTTCAACAATCTCTTCTTTATCTAAATTTATTTTTAGCATTTGCTCAATACTATGAATTAAAAGAGTCAAATTCTTCTTTAAGCCATTAATTTTTAATTCAAAATAAGTATTCTTATCTAAAATTTCATCACTAAAACCTGGAAACAAAACGCCCCAAACAGAGGCAATAAACTCATGAACAACTTCTTTCTTAAGCATTTGCATTTCACATAAATTCGTCTTTTTAAAAGAAATCCATTCTTCAATTGTTTGACTCATCTTTTCAACTCCATTTTCTATATCTTATTATATAACTTTTTCAATAAAATGGAAACACAAGAAAAGAAAATTCCTCAAAAATTGAGGAATTAATATACACCTAATGCAAGCATAGCCTTAGAAACCTTCTCAAAGCCTGCAATATTAGCACCAGCTAAAGTATCATAAGGATTCCCTAGACCAACCGCAGTATCATAGGTATTATGGAAAATCGTAATCATTATGCTTCTTAGCTTTGCATCTACCTCTTCAAAGCTCCAGCTTAATCGTGCAGAATTCTGACACATCTCTAGTCCAGAGGTTGCAACTCCACCAGCATTTGCAGCCTTGGCTGGTCCATAAACTATTTTTTGTTCAATAAGGTATTTAGAGGCCTCTAGAGTAGAAGGCATATTTGCACCCTCACAAACAGCTATCACACCATTTTGAACAAGTATCTTTGCATCCTCAAGATCCAACTCATTTTGAGTAGCACAGGGTAAAGCAATCTCACAAGGTATCCTCCATATTCCTTTTGCACCTTCTGTATAGGTGGCTTTTGTTCTCTTTAAAACATATTCCTTTATTCTTCCTCTTTTTACTTCCTTAATCTCTTTAACAAGACTAAGATCAATGCCTTCAGCATCAAAAATAAAGCCATTTGAATCACTCATAGCAACCACCTTGGCTCCTAATTCCTGTGCCTTTTTGCAAGCATAGATTGCTACATTTCCAGATCCTGAAATAACAACTGTTTTCTCTTTAAAGGACTCCTTTTTCATCACCTTAAGGGCTTCCTCTGTAAAATAGCATAGTCCATATCCTGTTGCCTCTGTTCTGGCTAAGGATCCTCCATAAGGAATCCCCTTGCCAGTTAATACACCAACATTTTTATTTTGAATTCTTTTGTACTGCCCATATAAATAGCCAATTTCCCTTCCACCTACACCTATATCTCCAGCTGGAACATCAGTATCTTCACCAATATGACGATATAGCTCTGTCATAAAGGCTTGGCAAAAGCTCATAATCTCACAATCAGATTTTCCTTTAGGATCAAAGTCAGAGCCTCCTTTTCCTCCGCCCATAGGAAGTGATGTTAAAGAGTTTTTCAAAACCTGCTCTAATCCTAAAAATTTTATAATAGAGGCATTCACACTAGGATGAAAACGAAGTCCACCCTTATATGGCCCAATGCTTGAATTATACTGAACTCGATATCCTCGATTCACTTGAACCTCTCCCCGGTCATCTACCCAAGCCACACGAAACTGAATCAATCGCTCAGGCTCAACAAACCGTTCTAGTATTTTATTTTTTTCTAATTCTGGATGCTTTATTACATATGGCTCTAAGGATTCTAAAATTTCTAAAGCCGCTTGCAAAAATTCCTTTTCATTTCTATTTTTATCTTCTACTTCCTCATACACTCTTTTCACATATTCTGTTTGAAACATATCATCAAATCCTTTCTTTTCATATCGTTTATATATTAACATTAAAGTACAGAAAATGCCAGCATTATTTGATTAAAATTTTATATTCCTTCCAAAAATATAAATATTCTTTGTTTTTGCGTTTGAAAGAAAAAATTTTAAACAATGATATATAAGCTTATGCCAAAAAAATTGATTTTATACAAACCCTAACTATCTTTTTAAATAAAACTATGCTATAACACTAGAAAAAAATATGAAATGCTAAATAAATTAAATTTAAACACTATAAAGCAATGATTGGCTTATCCAAAAGATAAAAAATATTTATTAAAAGGATTTTCAATCACTGGGAAAAGATTTGTGGTAACAAAAATCGATTTCATTTCCAGTTCTTCCCTACTAAATGATTAAAGTACTTTATGATTTTTTTATTGAGTAACCAAATTTACCCAAGCTTTTTCCTAAGGTATAATACATCCCATGCGAATATGCAATAGGCTTTGTCCAATCAAAATGAAACTTTCCTTTTTCATCCAAATAAGAATCTTCCACAGTAACGCCTAATACCTCTGCAAGAAACATATCATGTGAGCCTAAGGGAATCACCTCTTTTACTCTACATTCAATATTTACAGGAGATTCCTTTATACTGGGAGCTTTGATATATTTAGAAGGCATTGCAGTAAGCTTTAGCCTATCAAATTTATTTACATTCTTTCCTGAGGTAACTCCACAATAATCTGTTGCATAAGCAAGCTCTTTTGTAGTTAAATTGATTACAAATTCTTTAGTTCTCTTTAGTATCGGATAGGAATATCGTTCCTTACGAACAGAAATATAAACCATAGGTGGATTGGTACAGCATGTTCCTGTCCATGCTATGGTTATAATATTAAAATTTCCCTCCTCATCTGAAAGACTCACCAAAACTGCGGGTAACGGATATAACATATTTCCTGCTTTCCACTGTTGCTTTGCCATAAATAATCCTCTCCTTATTTATATTCTTCCTTTATTTCTTCTATTTCTAAAACTCTTGTAATGGCTTGATCTAGCTTGACATCAATTTCCTGTTTTTCGTTTTCCAGCTCCATAAGCTTAACATAGTCTGTTGAAGTTTCGTTTAATGAAAGCCCTACCTCCTTCAGTCTTTGCTCATAGCCTGCTATATCCTTTTCTAGCTGAGCTAGCTCATTTCTTAGCTTGGCAGGAAATTTATTGTCCTTGGGTCTTGCTCCCTTTGGTATTGACATTGTATTTTTCATATGCTGATGTGATTCTAAAAACTCACTAAAGCTAAGAAGATAGGGAACAATTCTTTGATTTTGATAAACCAACAATTGATTACAAATTTTATCTAGAAAATACCTATCATGGCTAACTACTAATACAGGTCCTTTGAAGGATTCAATAAAATCCTCTAATATTTCAATGGTGTATATATCTAAGTCATTTGTTGGCTCATCTAAAAGAAGCATATTGGGATTTTTCATAAGCACCTTAACAAGCTGTAATCTTCTTTTTTCTCCGCCTGAAAGTATTTTAACCTTTGAATATTGCAGCTCTCCATCAAATAAAAATTGTTCTAAAAGATCACTTGCAGAGATTGTCCCGTCTAAGGTTTCAATGAGGGATTGCTCCTCCTTGATATAATCTATAACTCGAATGTTTGGATCAATCCAATCTGCTGTTTGAGAAAAGTAGCCTATTCTTAAGGTCTCTCCTATGAGTAAGCTTCCACAATCTAATTCTTCTTCCCTCATTAATATTTTAAATAAGGTTGTCTTTCCTGCACCATTATCTCCAACCACACCAATTACGTCAGTACGATTTAAGGAAAAATCAAACTCTTTAAAAAGAGTCAAATCTCCATATGCTTTTGAGCCATTTTTGATTTCAATTAAAGTTTTCCCCAGGTAAGAGTCCTTAGATGTAAATGCCATTTCCCTTTCTTCATGAAAATGAATTTCAGAAAGCTTCTCAAAGCGTTCTATACGACTCTTACTTTTTGTTCTTCTAGCCTCTACTCCTCGATGCATCCATTCCGTTTCTTTTTTTAAAATGCTTTTCAGCTTTGCCAAAGATTTCTTTTCATTTGCTAACCGCTCTGCCTTAAGGCTTAAAAAATGCTCATAATTGGCGTCATATAAATACACTTTTCCATAATCTAACTCAAGCATTTTATTACAAACTCTTTGAAGAAAATATCGGTCATGTGTTACCATCAAAAGACCTCTCTTAAATTTAATAAGATATTTTTCTAGCCAAAGAATCATTTCATTATCTAAATGATTGGTAGGCTCATCTAATAACAAAAAATCACAATAGGTTAAAAGTACCTTTGCAAGAGCTAGTCTTTTCTTTTGACCTCCTGATAGAAATCTTGGTGTAACTTCATAATTTTCAAAGCCTAGCTTAGTAAGAATAGATTTTGCTTCATATTCCTCAATTGGATGTTCCTTCGTGCTTCCCTCTAAAACAATATCCAAAATTGGACAATCCATATCAAATATAGGATCTTGAGGAAGGTAATTAATCTTACTTCCTCCACTTTGAATAATGACTCCAGATACAGGCTTTTCTATCCCTAAAATCAGCTTTAACAAAGTAGATTTTCCTGTTCCATTCACACCAACAATTCCAATCTTATCCTGATCAGTAACAGAAAAGCTCACCTGATTAAATAGCCACTTTTCAATATATTTAAAGCTTACATTATCAAAATTAATGACCATCTATTTCGCCTCCTATTCTATGCTCTAATACAACAATAGAATAATTTTCTTCTTTTAAAACAAGACCTGTTCTTTGAAAGCCCTGCTTCAGCCAAAACGCTTCACTCTGCAAATTTCCTAATACATATCCCAAGCGAATATGGGAATAAAAATGATGCAAATAGGAAAAGCATTCATCTATAATTGAACTTCCAATACCTTTTCCTTGTAAGCTTTTACGAAGCATAAAAAAACCAATAAAGGCAGTATGTTCATTGGGATATCCTAAAATCAAATCCATAACAGCAATTAATTTCTTTTTTTCATAAAATCCAAGATAAAACTTATCTTTTTCTGTTGTTCTTGGTGGAAGCTTGGTCATATCCTCCAAGATGCTTTCCTTTGTAGGAAGAGGTGGACAGTATTCATAATATAAAGTATTTTCCAAGCACAATTCTAAAACATCTTCTACATCCTTTGATTGAAGGATCATAACCTGATATTTCTTAGATAGCTGATGTATATCCATAGATGATTCCCACCTTTCTATAAAAGTATATCATAAATTGAAAAGATTTTGGCAAAAAGTTACTCTAATTATGATATAATATATTAAATTGCAATAAAGGAGAATAAAAATGATACCACTTAATGAAAGAATTTTAAAAGTTCAAACCTCAAAAATTAGACAATTTAATGATTATACAAAGGAAGTTGGAGCTAATATCATTCTAACCCTAGGAGAACCAGACTTCTACACACCACAAGAAATAACAAAGGAAGCCATAGATGCCTTGAATCAGCATCAAACCAAATATGGTCCCACTCCTGGATTTTTGGATGTCCGCAGGAAGGTCTGCGAATATGAAAAAAGAGTGAATGACTTTGAATGTAAGCCTGAGGAGGTTATTATCACTCATGGCTCAACTGAGGCTCTAACAAGTGCCTTATTTACTATGCTAAATGCAGGTGACGAGGTTATTGTTTTAAATCCGACCTACCCAATGTATCGTCAAATGGTAGAATTTATGGGTGGAAAGCTTGTTCCAATTGATACTACTGAAACACATTTTCAGGTCACAAGAGAGCAGTTAAGTAACGCCTTGACTTCTAAAACGAAAGCTATTATTCTTACCTCTCCTAATAATCCAACAGGCTCTGTTCTTAATGATGACTCCTATGAAATTATTTATCAGATGATAAAGGATAGACCCATTTTCGTTATTTGTGATGATGTGTATAATCAAATTATTTTTGAAAATAGAAAACCTGGTTTTGTCCGCTATAAGGATGTAAAGGATAAAATTATTGTATGTCAATCCTACTCTAAATCCTATGCTATGCCTGGCTGGAGATGTGGTTATATGATTGCAAATAAGGAATTTGTTTCCCATGCTGTTAAAATTCATCAGTATATGATTGTTGCTTTAAATACCTTTATTCAGCCTGCCATGATAAAGGCACTGGATTATGATCCAAAGGATATGGTAGAAAGTTATAGAACTAGACGTGACTACATTTATGAGCGTTTAACAAAAATGGGCTTAGAGGTTGAAAAACCTGAAGGAGCATTTTATATTTTTCCTTCAATCAAAAAATTCAAAATGAGTTCTCATGATTTTTGTAAGCGATTTGCAGAGGAATACAAGGTGGCCATTATTCCAGGGGATTGTTTTGAAGCAGATGACTACATTAGAATTAGCTATTGTGTAGATTTTGAAACAATCAAAACAGCCTGTGACCGGTTAGAACAATTCGTTCATACCCTTGATAAATAAAATTATTACTAACTCTAAAGTTATCGCTTTGTTCATTTTTTAAAATCAATCTTTCTCATTTACCATTACATATTAAAAAACATAAAAAAAATCCAGTTATGGATTTTTTTATTTTATTCTCTTCTTCAATTCTTCTAAAGCAACTATGCTTGTTTGCTCAACCTGTAAAGGGACAAAAGTAATATATCCTTGATTGGATAAATACACATCTGTATCTTCCCGCTCATCATATGTAATTACAGAACCACTTTCCATATAGGTATTCTCTGCTATCTTCCTAAAACTTGACTTAAAGCTTTTTAAGCCTTGCTGGCAAAAGCGATACCCAACAGAGGAAGCAAATTTTGAGGTAGGAAAATTCACATTTAAAACATAAGAGGTTGAATATAGCTCTTGTTCAATAATGTATTGTAAAAGACCTTCTAGTTCAGCGTCTACAATTTCAAAGCTATCAAAATCTGTTGAAATAGCTACGGCTGGGATTCCTTCAATATTTGCTTCTCTGGCTGCTGATACAGTACCAGAATAAATGATATCTGTTCCTAAGTTAAGACCATTGTTAATACCTGAAAAAACTAAATCAAACGTAATAGGAAGTAGGTCCACTGACAAACGGACACAATCCGCAGGCATACCACTGATAGAATACCATTCTATGCCATTCTCTTGACCTTGATAAATATAAGAAATTGGCTTATGAAGAAAAATAGAATGTCCAGAGGCACTTCTGCCTGTATCAGGTCCACACACAACAACTTTTCCATATTTTTTAAGATGGTTCGCAAGTTTTTTTATACCAACCGCATTATAACCATCATCATTTACAACTAATATATTCATAAAGCATCCTCCTTAATATCCTTGCATTATAGCATACTTTAAAAAGTTACACAAGAATTCTTTCTTAGCAATAAAACAAATGCTTCTCATCTTGTTTCAAATAAAATAAAAGGTCTAAAATATCTTGATCATTCAAATCATCTTAGACCTTGGCAAATCCTATGGTGCCGAAAATAGGGCTCGAACCTACGACCTACGCGTTACGAGTGCGTTGCTCCACCAACTGAGCTATTTCGGCATATCTTTTTTCAAAACACATTATATAACAAATTGAATAATAAATCAAGTTGTGAATTTTTATCTGAAATGGATTATAAAATAAAGATATAAAAAAGGAAACGGATTCTTCAATGAAAATTCCATTTCCTTACTCTATCATTTTAGGCTTTATTCAGCTTGCGAGAAGCCTTTATTTCTGTTAGTTTAGCTTTTGCTTCTTGTTCTGCTATTAAAAGCTTAGCCTCTAATTCTTTCTTTTGCTCTGTCATTTTGTTGATGACTTCTGCTTTTCTTTCCTCCACTTCCTTTAATTCAGCATCAGAAAGATCAGCTTTTATTTTTTGATAGTATTCCTCTGCTTTCCCCTCTAATTTCTTAGCAAAGCTTTTTAAATCCTCTAAATCGAAGCTTCCATCCTCTAATAATACCTGCATTGAAGCGGTAATATCCTTAAAATCCTTGATACAATCATTTAAAATTACTTTTACACTTTCAGGCAGAACAGACATTACAGATTCCAAAGAAGCTACAAGTTCCTTTGCATTTTCAATAGTTTCTTCTATTTGTGGTCTATATTTCTCAGTAAGCTTTGAAACTAGCTCTTCAATATTTCTTTCAGCTTGATTTAGGCTTTTTGTAAGATTTTGTTTCATTTCCTCAAGCTGACTAGAAGTAATAGAATTTTTAAACAGCTTATCAGCATAATTCTCAATACTTTGAATGGTTATTTCACCTGATGAATTTTTTAAAAGTTCAATTTCATCCTCCGCCATTCCTAAGGATATCATAATCGCTTTTATTTGAGCCTCATTTAAAGGATATTCTGAAACCTTTGAGGTAAGCTTTGCCATATCATACATAACCAAAAAGCTCTTGGAAGCCGTAGCATACATCTGATATACTCCACCATAATATGCTGTCATCGGATGAGAAAGCATATGTTCTACATAAAATTTTGTATATACAGCATATCCAGCCACTTCTGTTGCTTGTTCATATAAAGCAAATGCCTTTTTCTTTGCTTCTATATAGGCGTCCGTAGCAAACTGTTCAATTTGCTCATTTGCAGTTTGAATCATAGAAATTAGCTCTGTGTCATCTAGCTCTATTGCTGCCTCTATGCTTATATCTCCTGTTTGACTAGCAGAAAGAGCTAATTTAAACTTTTGTACACTCATCCCTTGAATGGCTTTATTATTAGGAAATTTTTCTTTTAAAGCATTCATTTTACGAATCAAGGAATAAGCACCTTCTGTATTTGTTTTTACCTCAAGACCAAGATTAGATGCTGTGGCAGTAATCGTCGTATGGACTTTATCTTGAAGCTGAGCTTTAAATTCTTCATTTTCAGATGCAATAATCGTATCCACCACCTGATTATTCTCATCTAAATATCCCAAGTCAATGGCAAGCTTTGTAATTTTTTCAATAGCCGTATGAATATCCACACCAGTAATTCCAGTTTCCTCAAATAGTAAAACCTGCCCATCCTCATTTTCTCCTCGTACGCTAACCACCTTATTTTCTTGGTCAACAACAAGCTCAATGGCTGGATTTATATCCAGACTAACATATGCAGTTTGTTTATCTTGCTCTGTTTCTGTACAGGACACCAAGAACAATCCTAAACAAAGAACAACTGCACTAAATAATAGTTTTAAACTTTTTTTCATAGTAGAATCCCTTCTTTCTTTTTACACTTATTAAACACTTTAGAGTAGCTTTTTATTGCAATTATTTTACTTTTTTTGATTTTCCCAATAATTTTTCAAGGAGCCATACTCTGCTTCAATCTCAGTTATAAATGCTTGATAATCTTTTATTTCTACTTCTACACGAACCTCCTCATAGGCATCCTTATAAATTGCTTCCTTTTGGCTTGACAAAATGCTGAGAACTGAATTAAGCTGACTTCTATATTCCTCTAAAGAAGTCGGCATTATCAGAATTTCCTCTAAATTGGATACCTCTAAGCCAATATTCTTTAAAATAGCAATATACTTTTCTGGAGAAGCAATAAAATCTGATACTGAAATATCTGTTAAGCTTTTAATGTCCTCTAAAGAAATAGAGCTATATGAGGTAAGTAGATTGGCTACATCCTGTAAGGTTTGTAGTTTCATATTAAAGCTAAGCTCATATTCTTTTATTAAATTTTCCATTTCCAGCAGCATCTTTGCAAAGGGGCTTGTAAAATTGGTATAGTTCTGTTTTACACTCCAATAGTCCTTTAGAAGTGATGCAGGATTATCCTTATGCATCATTATCTCTGTGTTTAATGAAAATATTCTTAAAAGTAAGGTGGCATTTTCATAGATTAAATCCACATTTTCTTGAAAAATTTTTGCTATATGATCCAAAAGCTGAGTTCCAAGAACATACTCTTCATAAATAGCTGGCAGGTTATTTTCATTAACACCCCTTTCTCCAAACATAGTTCCAAAGGATTGAATTTGCTCTGTAAGTCTCTCCATAGTATTGAAGGAATCAACTCCCAGCTCTTGGCAAAACTGAGCAAGTGTAACCTTTTCTTCAACAATCACACCCCAAAAGCCCTTTTTACAAAAATAAGACTCTAAAGCTTCTTTGACCTCAACCAGTTGATTTGTGTCATCCTCCTGAAGCCCCTTAATTCGTACAGCATCTCCCTTCATCGAAATATCAAAATATCCTAATCTTACAGCAACATCCACACAGGTGGTCATAGCCTCTGAAATAGATTTATTTTTTAAATCATTTGAATAGGAAAGTAAAACGTCTGCATCCTCATTTAAGGAGGTCACGGATAATACCATCCCCTTTTCATCTGTTACAAAAACAACAGAAGGGTTAATATCCATAGAATAAACATAGGTTACTGGATGTGAGGTTGACACAGGCTTAAGGAAAATCCATAACCCAATCGTTAAAATCAGCATCGCAAGAAGAGCAGTGGGGAAGGCCCAAAAAATTTTAAAACCATTTTTCTTTTTTTCTATCTCTTGCTTCATGATTCCTTCTGGAATTTTTGCATTTTTAACGTCATCATTGAGTTTTGGGGTTCTACTTGCAATTTCTTTTTTTAATTGTTTTTTCCAAGAATTCATTTTGTTTCCTCCTTCCATACTATTTTCACTTTAGCAATTGCTCGCTTATACTTTGAGGTTACTGTTCCAATGGGAATATTGAGTTCTTTTGCAATATCCTTATGACGATAATTCCAAATCACATGCAAAATAATAATTTTCTGTTCTTCCTCAGAGCAGCTCTTTTTTATAATTTCCATAATTGATTTTTGCTCATAACTGCTTTTAGGCTTTTCAGAATAATTTAATTTAACTTCTTCCTGTACTCTTTGATACGCTTTTTTCCCTCTCAATTCATTTAAAGCCGTATTCTTGGCAATCTGAAGAATCCAGGCTAAACCATTACTTTCTTCCCTATACTGATGTATATTATTTTTTATTTTCATATAAACCATTTGCAGAACATCTTCACAATCCATAGAATTCTTCATATAGGAGTATATAAAAGCATAAACTCCCTGACTGGTTTGCTCATATAAATTTTCAAATGCTTGATTATCCCCTTCCTGTATTTTAACAAGAAGGGCATTTACTTCATTCTTTTTCATAACTACTCCTTATAAAGACTTTTTCAATCTCCTATATATTTAACACTTTAAAAAACATTTTTATTGCAGGAGTTGAATTTTTATTTATATCTTCATAATATCACAAGACCTCTAATTAATCTATGGGATAGTTAAAAGTCAGCTATTTTATAGATTTTTCAAATAAAAAAAGATTATGTTTAAACCCAAGCTGTTAAAATTTATACACAAGAATCAAACACAATCTTTTTTATTTATTTTCTATTTTTTAATTACCTAATTCCAATATTCTAATGCCCAGTCATATTCTCGTAAAAAGATATCATCATCTTTATACCGATTATCATTTTCCTCAAAGGCTATCTCCTTTTCTAATAAATCCCAGTAATCACATGTAATAGAATTTGAATAATTCAAATTCAGCTTTGCCTTGGAAAAATTCACTAAATCCAAAATATCATAGGACTTCAAGGTGTCAATTAGACGCCATCTAGAATGTCTATATAAGGCATCTGCTTTGTTATAACTTTTTTCTGGCCATAAATGCTCCATAATCTTATTTTTAGTTAACGTTCTTCCTTTATAAACGATAAGTAAGGCCAGCATTTCTTTAGATTTATCACAATTAAATTCCACTAAAGTATCATTAACAAATATATCAAAGGTTCCAAACATATGAATTCGTATGGATTTGGTTATATTGTTTTTTAAAATTTCATTAATATAGAACTTAAACTGATTGGGATCTAGTGGCTTATAAAGAATCCCTAAAAGATTATCCTTAAATTCTTTTATCAAGGGCTCTTCTTTTGTGCTAAAGCCTGTAACAAAAACAATCTTGATGTTTGGATTTCTTCTAATAAACCGTCTAGCAAGCTCCTCACCAGATATCAATGGCATCCTTAAGTCAATAAAAGCCCCCTGTACTTCATTACTACAATATTCAATTGCATCTAGCGGATTGTTCATATATAGCTTATAATCAATATCCTTATTATCTATGATTTGATCTAAAATGGAATACAACGCTGATTTTTCATTATCTACAATTATTATCTTCATACTAACCTCAAATATTTTAATGTTTTAAATATTATATCAAATGAAGTGTTAAAAAAGTGTTAATCCTGTTTTACCTCAAATTGAATCACGGCTTCTGTTTTTTCTTCATTGCTAGTAATTAGGAATTCAGCATCTAGTGCTTCCTTTAAACGAGCCTTTACATTTTTTAATCCTTTAGATGAATTATGGATACAAGATACATCAAAGGAACTTCCGTTGTTAGAAACAGAAATGATAATATACTTTTCTAGCTTCTTTGTAGTAATCCTGATGTATCCATCAGGCTTCTCATTGACCTTACTATATTTTAAAGCATTTTCTATAATGGGCTGTAAGGATAAAATAGGTAATTTAAAATCCTCTACTTCAATTTCTAATTCCAAATTAAACTTCTGTTCTAAACTTAAATTGACAAGCTCTACATAATTGATAACATTATCTAGCTCATCACTAAAATCAATCATTCCTGTATCAATAGAATCTACATTTGTTCTTAAATATTTTGAAAACAAGATGATTCCATAATCTCCCTGATGAACATCCTTATGATATAGGCTTTGTATCGTAGCTAATGCATTATATACAAAATGTGGCTTAATTTGATTAATTAATATATCCTGCTTAAGCTTTAAGGCTTCAATTTCAATATCCTTACTTTTCTTTTCCATTTTATTCAAAAATATGAGCCTGTGGGCATAAAAGCCAAGTGTCATTATCATAATAAAAATCATATAAAAGGAGGTATGTCCATAGGTTGTAAGACTAATTAGATCCACATAATCCATCATTTCTATTATGGAAAGTCCAAGCATTATAAAATAAACATAGTTAAAAAATATATTATTATCCTGCTTTACTATGTGTCTAATGCTCTTTATTAGGATTGGAATCTGCAATATATAAAATATTAACCAGCAAATAAATGATCCTATTGTTGCCAGAAATATAAAATTGATTAGCGATAACACAACCAAAAGGCTTAAATTCATATAAAAATATAATTTAGAAACCTTTAAACTCTTTATTTTTTGCATATAAATCATCTGAAATCCAGCAAATATACAAAGAGTTAGAAAGGAAAAACCTTGAAATATCATATCCTTCGCATACCAGTTAAAGCCTCTGGTTCTTAGTAAAATATCATAGGAAAAAATAAAATGAGCTGTTATACAAAGAAATACAAAGAATGGGTAATATCTTCCTTCTCCTCTTTTTAAGGAAAAGGAAATGAATAAACTAATAAAAATAGAAAAGACGAGAAGCCCAAGCGTTATACCAGGAACAAAATTGATAAAGTTCATATAAGAATGATTATGCTCTTCTAGCATAATATACGGCATCGCAACTAATCCGCCATACTCGCTTAAGCCTGTTTCTAATACTAGCTCTACCTTACCATCTTCTGGAACAATTACAAAATATGAATTACTTTCTGTTAAATCCTTAACTCGGTCTACCTCTGTTTTAGAAGGAAAGCCACAATATCCTGCATATTCATGATTTAAATACAAGTTCACAGACAAGGTCAAGGATGTACAAGGAATCTTAATCTTAGTATTTGGCTCTAAATTAATTAGAGTTACCTTGTAGGAAGCATATCCCTTCTTAGGATAAATGAAAGAATTATTAAGCTGATTACTCCATTTAGAGGGTGCATATAAAAAAGAATCCATTTCATTCTCATCATGATCTGTTATAATCCAACGATTATAGTAAAACTCTAATTCTCCAACAATGGGCATATTGATTTTTTTATTATAATTTTTACAATCCTCAAAGTCCATTACCCCCTCTATGGCACGAGGAATATTATATATCTTGTCATCATAAAAAGAAAAAAGAAGCATATAGCTCATACCAAAGAAAATACAGAACAGACTGAATAATATTTTTATAATCGTCTTAAATTTCCGCATAATATCCCTTCTTTCTTCTCTATAAATTATTTATAACATATATCGTAAAGAAAACCGATACCGTCACAATAAATTAAATG
>JAIEEQ010000054.1 GCA_029067355.1 Anaeroplasmataceae bacterium
GGTTACTCAAAGAGAAAAAAGTTCTTAATAAAAGATGCTATTTTTATATATATTTTTGGTAAAAATTGTATAAAAAATATTTTTCCAAAAATACTAAAAACAAGAGATGATGCATATGACCCTACAAGAGCTTTACCCAAATTTAGGAAAAAATACAGAGGTATTAGGTATTACAGCCAATTCTAAGCGTGTTCGTAAGAATTTTATTTTTGTTGCGGTAAAAGGGAAAAAACAAAATGGGAAAAAATATATATCAGAGGCCTTAGATAATGGTGCATGCTTAATTGTTACGGATCAAATGGTTTTAAAAAATTACAATCATATCCGGGTCCGTAATGCCAAGTCAGAATACATACGCTTACTCCAAGCATTTTATCACTATAATCATGAGATATATACCGTAGGTATAACAGGTACAGATGGAAAAACAACAACAGCTAATATACTCAATCAAATATTTGATGTAGCTAAAAGTTCTGCCTATATGGGTACAAATGGAATAAGCTATTTAAATAAAACCATCAAAAGCAAGCATACAACTCCAACTCCTGACTTGTTTTATGAGGCATATAGTGTGTTTAAAAAGCATCACATCAATGATTTAATTATGGAGGTTTCTAGTGAAGGTATTTTAGATGGTCGTATTGAAAGAATGTCTTTTGATGGTGCTATTTTCACAAACCTTTCTCATGAGCATTTAAATACACATAAAACTATGGATCGTTATTTCAAAACAAAGGCTAAGCTGTTTGAATCCCTAAAGCCTACTGGATTAGCAGTGATTAATTGTGATGATTTTTATAGTTCTGAGCTATCTGCTTATACAAAAGCCAGAGTAGTCACCTATGGACTACAATCTGGAATGTATCAAGCAAAAAACATTCATCTTGGTTTGTTTAGTTCTACCTTTGATGTTTATTTTAAAGGCATTTTTCTTGCCAGCTTTAAGCTACCACTGTTTGGAAAATATAATGTTTATAATGCTTTAGCTGCTATTTCTTATGCTAGTGAGTTAGGCATTGACTTAAAGTGGATTAAAAAAGGAATTGAGGCTCTTAAGCCTATTGATGGAAGATTTATGCATTATAAAAGTAGGAAAGGCGTTACTGGCATTGTTGATTTTGCTCACACACCAAATGCATTGAAAAATTTGTTAGGAAACATTAACGATTTTAAAAAGGGAAAGGTTATAACAATCTTAGGAGCTCAAGGAGAAAAGGACAAATCCAAAAGAAGCAAAATGGGAAAAATAGCTACTGAGCTTGCGGATATCACTATTTTTACATCAGAGGATCCAAAGTTTGAAAGTCTTTTTGGTATTCTATACGATCTAACTGAGGATTTAGGAAACAAGGAGTATTACATTACTTTAACTCGAAAGGAAGCCATAGCCCTGGCTTCAAAGCTAGCAAAACCAAATGATGTTATCATCATTACTGGTAAGGGAAATGAAACAAGTGAACAGATAATGGACTATCATTTCAACCATAATGATTTTACTCTATTAAAAAATGCTCTAGATTCCTAGAGCACTTTTTGCTAATTGGTCTGCCATATCATTATACGTATCATTGCTATGACTTTTTACCTTTATAAAATGAATTTTAATTTTATTCTGAACTTGATTTCTAAAGCTAGTATAAGCCTTAGCGATGGCTGAATTTGCCTTCCAAACTCCAGTATACCATTTTTCAATACCTTCATAGTCATAAATTAAATTAAGCTCTTCAATCTGATGATGTATGGCATACTGAATAATATATCCAGCTCCCTTAATTTCTCCTGCCACATTTCTCGCAGAAGAATATTCATCCTTCTCATATTTTTTTGAAAACTTATAGCATTTCTCTTGAACAATAAGTACTCCCCCAAAGGAATAACAGCCTGTTTTACTATCATAGGAGCCATCTATGTAGGCTGTTGGCAATTGAAAGGATTGTGATAGAGGTTCTTGATTTAAGAATTGACGAGCTTCTTTTTCTGTTAAAAAGCTCTTATAGATAACCCCCTTTTTCCCTTTAATATATTCCTTACAAACATCCCAGGAGGTAAAAATTTCTTTTTCATTTTGAAAGAGAACTGCATAATATTTCATAGAAATCACCTGCATTTATACTATCAAATTTTATAGATTTAATCAAGTGTGTTTTTCTTTAATTTGCAAAAGGGATTATAGATAATATCAAAAAATTTACCTCTTATTTTTTTCTTAATATAAAATACACAACCTATACTATAAACAAGGAAAGCTACTCCAAAAAAGCACCCTATAACAATACCTGTAATTGCTATTGCTGATAATCCCATAGGCTTAGGTAAAACTGGAATTTCTCTTATCTCTTTATATCCACAAATATGGCAAGAATGACTTTCACTTCCTAAATCCTTTGTTGTAGGATTTTTTTCTATTTGCCATGAACTGAAGCTATGACTTCCTTGATCTCTTTTTTCTTCACAACGAATACATAAATGATAATGAACCTGATAATCACTTGCCCATTCTGAAGAATAGGTATGACCTAAGGGCTGAACCTCTCTTGTTTCCTTGTGGTTAGCATCATGCACACAAACCCTTTGTTCTTCTCCCTTTTCTATGCAGGTGGGATGAATAGATATTTCCCATGCCTTATAGCTATGACCAATTGCTGGTATTGCCGTTATATTTATACAGCTATCACAGCGAATACAATGCTGAGATTGAATTCCTACTTCCTCACACGTGGCCTCCTCATCTATGGTATACTCCTCTGCATAAGTATGACCTAAGGACTGAACCTCTCTTGTTTCCTTGTGGTTAGCATCATGTGCACAAACCCTTTGTTCTTCTCCCTTTTCTATGCAGGTGGGATGAATAGATATTTCCCATGCCTTATAGCTATGACCAATTGCTGGTATTGCCGTTATATTTATACAGCTATCACAGCGAATACAATGCTGAGATTGAATTCCTACTTCCTCACACGTGGCCTCCTCATCTATGGTATACTCCTCTGCATAAGTATGACCTAAGGCAGGTATTTCAATGCTAGAAAGTTCCTCATATTTCTCATTAAAATTCTTCATGCAAACCTGACAGTGATAATGGGCAATGGCTCCTGCATATCCACAGGAAGGCAAAGCTTCTTGAATCCAGACACCATACTTATGTTCAATTTTAGGTAAGGCCTCTATTTTTTCATCAGAATAGGTTGTACCTTGAATAGTAAGATAGGCTGTAATCTTTTTTGCTCCTGATTCTACACAGGTGGCGAAAGAAAGAATTTCTTCCTTCATTAGAGCCTCTTGTGTAATATTTTTATGGCATATACTGCAGGTCAAGGATACATATGCATGAGTTGTATTTTCCCAATCCCATATAATATTATCAAATTTATGCCCTAAAGCAGAAATCTTTATATCCTCAATCTCTTGTTCTAAGGCATCATAATTCTTATCACAGATTGAGCAATGATAATGACCCAGCATACCTTCATCCTCACAAGTAGGATCCACACCAGTCTCCCAAGCACCAAATTGGTGAGGAAGCTTACTGATGGCTTCAATTTGTTCATATCCACATTTTTCACAAAAACGATGCCTACTTCCTTCTAAATCACAAGTAGGATTTCTTGTGATCTGCCAAGCATCATATTCATGTTGACAAGGGTGAAATCTAGAATATATATCTGTGTCCCCTGTAATTGGCTTTGAAAAATCAAACTCTATTGTTCCATTTCTAGTTGTAACCCATTTTTCAAAAGCATAACCAGAATTCTTTGGAACCTCTATTCCACTTGAATCAATGGTTTCTCCATAAAAGCATTCCTTGGTACCTACAATATCAACATCAAAGCCATAAAAGATAATTTGACATTTTTTATAATAGGTTCCTGCTTCTGTTATTGGAAAATCCTCAGTATATTCTATATCAGAATTCTCCTTATACCAGCTATAAGGCAAGCTTGTCTTAGAAAGCAAAGGAAGTAAAGATTCACCAATCGATATTTTTTTAAGTGCATTCATAGACCCAAACATACTTGATATAAATTCAACGTTTTCTACATTAAAATTTGTAACATCAAGTTCCTTTAAAGAACGACATCCATAGAACATATGACGCATATTTACAACATTTTCTGTATTCAAATGACTAACATCAAGTGAACTGATTTGGGCACAGCGATAAAACATAGATTCCATATTGGTTACAGAGCCTGTATCAAGCATTCCAAGTTCTAAAGATTCTAGGCTTTCACAATTTCTAAAAAGAAAAGACATATTGGTAACCCTAGATGTATTCAAATGACTAAGATCTAATGAAGTCAAGCTTTCACAATTACTAAACATATAGGACATATTAGTAACAAAGGTAGTATCTAATAGGGAAAGGTCAATTTCCTTACAAGCAGAAAATCCATTAAACCAATCAGAAAGATTGACAGGAGCAATCGGCTCAATAATACTTACTTTTGTTATTGTTCTTTTTGCCTCATTATTATACCATGAGGAATTCTCATTTTTAATTGCATTACGGCTAGAAAAGCAATTGCCATCTGCTAGCTCGGTTGCCTGTATTCTAAGTTCATTATTGTCAATGCTCCAGTAGATAGACTCTGTAATGGATTCTGCTTCTGCTTGAACAAAAAATGCATTCATAAAAAAAAGAATACTGCAAAAAAGGATTATTATATAAACATTAAAATACTTCTTTCTTAACATGTTTATGACACCTCGTATAAAATTATAGCATATTTCCTTAAAAAACGCAAAAAAGCCTTTGATGCAAGGCTTCTATAACTGTAAATTATATCTTTTCAATAGGTGCGTTATTTTTAAAAAGCGTCTTACACTTTTCTACTGTCTTTGGCACCAAATCAATTAATTTTTCTGCAATATGTGTGCTTTCATCTATGGAAAGTAAATTTACCTCATTATTCGTTATGACAAGGAAAGCGATTGGTGTAATTCCAAAGCCTCCACCTGTTCCTCCGCCAAACAAAACCTCTTCCTTACTGGAATTTGGCTTAATATCACTACCACCACTTACAAATCCCAAATGGAGTTTAGAAACAGGAATAATTACTGTTCCATTCTCAACAATTGGCGTACCAATAATTGTGTTAGCATCTATCATTTCTTTAATTTTGTTCATTGATACATTTAATAAATCTGCAATATTTCCCATATTTTCATTTCCTTATCAAAATCGCGGCAAGAATACTAATAAGATCTGATTTAACACAAATAAAGTAATCAATATTTTCATAATGTTCATCATACAAAAGCTTTATATTACTTTTATCTACCATTTTAAAATGATGATTTAAATACGCATGAATCTGGTTAGAAACCATTAAATAGGCACCATTTAGTATAGGATTTAGATAAAGTTCCTCTTTGGTAAATCGAGCTATGTAAAACATAGTCAAACTGGAATGTTTAAATAGTCTATTTAAATAATGTCTATTTTTAAATAGCTTTTTAAAATCATCTCTTTGTTGTTGTTTATTTTTCAGCTGTTCTTTTTCCATAGCCTTTGATATTAATCTTTGATGAGGTATAACAAATCTTATTAGTCCAACTTTAGCGTCTATTTTAAGTGTATCATCTGCACTTTTCACATTAATTTCTATATCAATAGCTAATATGAGGATGATGATAACAAAAATAAAGATGGCTAAATACATATTCTCACCATCTTTATTATTTACAGATTATTTTTAATTATCCTAATTTTTTTAAAATTTCTAAACAAATTTCAGCTGAACGATTTGCCATTTCTGATTCAAAGCTACTATAATCTGCAATTTGACTTGGATGACCAACTGAATCAGAAATATAACGCAATACAACAAAATCAATTGAAGATTTAACACATACCTGTGCAATGGAAGCTCCCTCCATCTCAGTAGCACAAAGACTGGAAGTATCAACTTTCCGCAAGGAATCCAAATGATGCACAAAGGAATCTCCAGAATAGATAATCCCCTCCTTATAGGAATAACCAAGGTCTTGAAGAATTCTTTTTATTTGAAGAATATACTCTAAGCTAGGGATATACTGCTTAGGCATTCCTGGAACTTGTCCATAGGCATAGCCAAAGGCCTCTACATCAACATCATGATACATTAAGCTGTTTGCTAGAATGATATCCTTAGGCTGTAACCCACGAATTCCTCCTGCAATTCCTGTGTTTAAAATAAAATTAACACCAAAATGGTCTATGAGAATTGTGGCAGCCATACTCGAATTGACCTTTCCAACTCCACATTGGCTTAAAATGATTTCTTTCCCAGCAATATTTCCTACAAAGAAATCAATACCACAAATTCGTTCTGCTTCCTCAACTCCTAAGGCATCCTTTAAAAGTTGCATTTCCTCTTTCATTGCTGCTATGATTCCAATCATACTATCATTTTCCTTTCCCAGGCTCCACTTTTAAATCGTATCAAAAATATACCTGCTCGAATACATTCGTCTAATGCCATTGCAATCCATACACCTATCAATCCAAGATTCAGCCAGACATTTCTTCCGCCTAATAAATAGCTCCCTAATACGGCAACACTCCAGCAAAATATGATGGATAAGATTGTAGGGAATGCAATATCTCCACTGGTTTGTAAGGCACGCACAAAAACAATATTAAAGGCTCTGCCAAGCTCTAAAACAATTTCAATAAGTAGCACCATTCTGCCAATCTTTAAAAGTTCAGGATCTTTTATTCCAAAAATACCATATGCATAATCACTAATTAAATAAAGAATGGTTGAAACTATTATTGCAGAGATTACACTAGCAAGGAGCGTTTGATAAATCTTCTTTTTACTTTCCTCTAGCTTTCCCATACCAAAGAGTTCACCAATGACAACCTGCATTGCCTGAGAGATGGCAGAGGTAAACATATAAGACACCATCGCAAACATAGAGGCATAGGACTTTATATTAACAATCCCTTTATTTCCTAAATCATTAACAACAAATAATATCAGAATTTGACTTGCATTATAGGATAGTGCTTCTCCTCCTGTTGGTCCTCCTATGGAAAAGATTTTCTTCATTGTTGCACAATTAAAATCCTTGAAGGGATGTCGAAATATATTAATTTTAACTCGTTTCAAAAAAACAATTGAGATAATCACAACACCAATAGCTCTTGAAACCACACTTGAAATTGCCACTCCCATAATTCCTAGATGAGGAATCAAAATAAAATTACCAGCTATATTGAGTAAATTCACTATTGCATTGATAATTGTAGAATCCTTCATATAAGAATTACTTTTCAAAAACGCAGACAAGGTCGTCAAAATGGCCTGAAGAAATAAACATCCTCCTACAATTCTAATGTAAATTAATCCCTTATCCATACAGGTTGGATCTAATTTAATCCAAGTAAAGAAAAACTCTGAACAGGTTAGTAAAATGATACTGATTCCTACACCAATGGCTGTTGATAATACAAAGGCTACACTATATACACTTTTTTCTTTTTCAAAATTTCGTGACCCTTTATAATGTCCTATCAGGATAATAGCTCCCATTGAAAATACCTGAAAGGCTATAATAAAGACATTAACAATTGTATTAGTGTTCGTTATTGCTGTTACAGCGTCCTGATCTGCTGAAATCATAATCTGATCAGAATAGCCTACAATGATTTGCAGCAATAATTCAAAAAATATTGGAATTGTCAAAAATAGTAAATACTTAAAGCTTATGAGCTTACTATACTCTGTTGTTTTTTGCATATTTACACTAGAAAGCCGAGCTTTACATTAATGCGACCACTTCTAGTTTTGCCTCCTATCGTTCCTACATAAATACGTCCTTTATGACGTACACTTATTATATCACTTTCATCCACCATTTTACTAGTATTCAGGCAAACAATATGATTTAAATTAACAGAACCATCAAGAATCATCTGTGTTGCCTCATTTCTAGAAAGATGATAAGCAGAAGCAAGAATCACATCCAGTCGCATACTTGAAACAATGTGGACTTCTTCTTTTATTTCCTTATGTACCTCTAAACGATCTTTTGTTTCCAAGAGTTCAATAGGAACCCCTTGAATCGTTTTAAAGCTGGCTATAATATAGGATGAAATTTCTTCTGTACAAGCAAAATATACCTTATCCTTAAGTAATACAATATCTCCAATGCTCTCTCTTTTAATTCCCAAACTCATCAAACTACCTAAAACCTTTCGATGAGTTAGTTCTAAGAATCTTTTTTGATATAAAATTTCATATACTTTTATTTTATAAATATATCCAGTATAATCTACTGGCTTGCATATAGCACGTTTATATTCAGCATTTTTAAATCCTCCATCAAAACAAACCTCAACATCCCTCTTGGCAAGCACTTGTAACATAACCTGTTTCGTTTCATCTAAAAAGCTAGTTAACGTAACTATACCTAAGGATGCCTTTTTTATGCATGATTCCATTTGACGTTTAAAAAATTCTAATTCGTTGCTTCCCATAATATACGTCCTAACCTCACCGTAGTAGCACCTGCTGCAATTGCCTCTTTATAGTCTTCACTCATTCCCATAGAAAGACATTCCATATTGTATCCTAAGCGTTCGTTCATTTCAAGCATTAATTTTCTTAATTTTAGAAATTGATTCTTTTTCTCATCCTTAGAGCTCTCCTTTATGGTCATACACATTAAACCAATAATATGAACTTTAGAATATTGCTGTAAAGAGCGAAGAAAACTCTCACAATCTTTTGGAAGAATTCCATGCTTTGATTCCTCTGAATTAATATTAACCTCTACATAGCAATCCAAAGGCACTTCACATTCTTTTTCAATTATCTGAGCTAATTTCAAAGAATCTAAGGAATGTAAAACATGTATTTTAGAAAGAACCTGCTTCGCTTTATTTGTCTGAAGATGACCTATAAAATGCCAATGAATAGAAAGATCCTTTAATTCCTCCTGCTTTAACAAAAAAGCATCAACCCGATTCTCTCCAAAATCATGAATCCCAGCATAATAAAGACTTCTCATATCCTTAGCCTCTGCATATTTCGTTGCAGCAACAATCTGCACACCTTGTGGAATTGTATTTAAAATCTCTGCTAAATTTTCAGCTACTTTCATTCTTATACCTCACACATAAAGAAAGAGATGATTTCTCATCTCATCCAATCTATCACAACAGACTTTACAAACCTACGCCCAAACAACATCTTTTGTATAAATATAGCCTTTCATATTATAAAAGAACTCTTGAGATTGAAAATGATAAAGCTTTAAAAGTTCTTTTTTTAATTCCTCTAGGCTACAATTTTCTCTCAAATCATCCGCTAAAAATTCTAGTAAAATATCAACCTTATTCATTCTGGAGATTTCTTTTATAATGTAACGATAAATAACGTGATTATCATTACAATAATGAAATAAGCTTTGACATTTCTTAATTTCGGTTACAATTGCAGACGTTTGATAAATCATATCTGTCAAATCCATTCTTATTCCTCCCTATGCTCCTATATTTAACAAATTTAGGATTGAAAGTTTGTCGAAAGAAATTTGAACTTAAAATTTTGAATGAAATATTTTATCTATGTACATCTACCTTCCAGACATTGGTAAGTATTTCACCATCCTGCTGGACAATATCACATCCAGATGGTTTTGCAATAATATGCTTGGCCTTAAAAAAATGAATATATTTTTTTCTGAAAAAACGATGCAGACCTAAAAACACCAATGGAAATACCATAAGCAGGCTCCAAAGCTTAATTCCATGTACAATACAAATATCCAAGACATCATCCTCACGAACTGCTTTTGGAGTTATTTTCATACCTCCACCAAAATAACATCCGTGGTTGCAAACAAAAAACCAGACTCTATCATAATGAAGATTTTTTCCATCAATTTCAATATCTAAGGAATAGGGCGTAAAGGTCTTAAAAACACGTAAGGCAACCTTAAAATAAGACTCATTTTTCTTAAGCTTCGCATTTTGAAGTTGTTGATTACAAACTAAAGAGTCCACTCCCATTCCAATGCCATTGATAAAAGGATATTCAGCACCATCGTTTACCTTAAGAATGGGTAACTGATTCACTAAATGACTGATTTCAAAGATCTTCTTTTTTTTGTAATCTCTAGCCAAATCATTCCCTCTACCACTTGCTTTAACAAACATGCGATATGGAATGGAAGAGGGGTATATCTGATTTAAATAATAATGAAAGGTTCCATCTCCTCCAATTAAAAGCAGTTGGTCACTTGAGGTAAGCATTTGATGGAATTCCTTTTCTCTTTTATCAATTTCAAATATACTAAGGCTCTTAAATTCCTTATTCTGCTTTTTTAATTTCTTCTCTAACTTTTTTGCAATACGAATCGGCTTGCCCCGATTGCTTTTATCGTTATATAAAATATAGATCATTTTCACACCTGCTCGTATCTATATTATAACAAAAAAATATCTACTTTGTAAGCCCCTGTTGATTGATTTGAAGAAACATTTCATATTTCGTCATTTGATTTTGCTCAATAAACTGATCCTCTGGAATTTGATTTCCAAAAAACTCCACTTCATCATCTAACTTAACATACTCATCAATTAAAATGAAGCAATGATCCATACAACACTTTCCAACCACAGAATAAAATCGATTGTGAATTTGAACATTTCCATGATAAAACAAATTTAATCCATCACTATAACCAATATTACAGATGCCAATAAGCTGGTCCTGTGGAGCTTCATATATACCATCGTATCCAATTGTTTCACCCTTTATTAATTTTTTTATGTTAACAATTTGACCATAGAAATATAATGAATTTTCATATACCATTCTTCCAACTCTAAGCATCTGCTTTGTTTGTCCATAGGCAATGCTTCCTCCTATATGCAGTGGCTTTAGATAATCTCTAGATAGTCGCTCCATAAATTTGATTTTATATTTATTTTGATTGTTATAGCAGTGGGTATAAATGGCCTGAACAATACTATCATTTATAATAGCTAAATACCCGCTTTTCATACCAAATCGATTCATTCCTGTATCAATTGCCAAATGACAGGGTATTTTATTCTCTTTAAACAAAATATAGTCATCATAATCATTAATGGTTGGTATAAGATCATATTTTTTTATATCTGATAGTTCTGTTTTCTTTATTTTACCTAATACTAAAACATTGGCATCCTTGGCAATGCTTTTAACAACCTTTCCTTCAGAAATTGATTTTACTGCAAAGCTTCTTATTCTAAGTCTTCTGGCTAGTGGAACAACAACGTGTATTCCAAATCCGTAAGCATTATCCTTAACCACTAGCATTACAGAATTTGTTTTCAGTATTTTTTTGATATTTTCAACAAGTACCTCTTCTTTAATTCTTCGCATTGCTTATCACCAATAAATTCTATGCAAATTCTCAAGAAAATAGATACATTTTTAAATTCCTGCATATACTATTAATGGGTTTAGCATGGAAGATAAAATTATTTTGGGTTTAGTACTTTTTATTTTACTATTTGCCATTTTAAAGCTTCCAAGCTCAAGTAAGAAAAAATAACGATTTTCTTAAAACAAAAAAGCTTGTCTTCATTGACAAGCTCTTTTTCATTAATTAAATAATTCTTTAAAAATATAAGAAGCCAGACTGGAATACTGAACAGACCCATTCTTTATAAATTCCTTTGTTTTAACCTTTTCTTTATCAGAGGTGTCAACATCTACACGAGATGAAGCGGATGCTGCAACAAAGGTCATTAAAACTGGTGCTCCATCACTGGTTGGCTCATGCATACGAATGGCCTCTCTAACCTCTTTACGCTGAGAACTTGTTTTATATTCAGAAGAATCCAAAAAATAAATTGTTACTTCTGTATTTCCTAAATACTCAGCCTGAGCCTGAAGACTAGTTACCACAGACACACATGAACTATTTGTACTATTTCCATATAATAAAACAAAAGTTTCATTATTCTCTTTTTTTGTTTTTGCTTGATCTAACGTAATTTCTTCAAAAATGTTTTCTTTTTCTATGCCAGCGCCTGCGTCATGGAAATCCTTGTAAAATCCCTTACTAGAGCAGCCTGCCATGATGAATAAAAGAACAAACATAAAAGAAATAAAACTAATAGACTTAATCATTTTTTTCATTGTAAGCCTCCAAAATAAAATACTCTAAAAAGTATTATAACTTAAATCTCTTATTTTATCAATGTTTTTTGTATTTTTCACATAATATTTCTTGTAAACAATGTCTCTTTAACACACATTATCTAATGAATCTACTAATGCACTGATACTAGGAATAATAGGAACATTTCCACCAGCTAAGACCTCTTTAGCTTGATGGCCACAAGAAACAAGCATACACCTTGCTCCCATAGAGGTTGCAACCTCTAAATCATGAAGCGTATCTCCCACAAAAAGAACATCCCTGCCTAGTATATTATTTTGTTTCATATAATCTAAGGCAATTCCAATCTTTGAACTGGCATGAATATTATCTATACCAAGAATCGCATCAAAATAAGGTACTATTCCAAAACTCTCACACTGCTCTAAAAGATTATTTTTTTCACTGGCAGATAATATGACCAAATGGTATCCCTTTTCTTTTAATTTTTGAAAGGTTACCACAGAAAGAGGATACAAATCACATTTTAAGGAGAGTGGCTGATATTCCTTTATAAACCATTGAGCTAGGGATTCAAAGCTCTCTAAGGAAAAGTCCACTCCAGCAAGCTCATAATACTTTTTTATAGGAAAAGTAAAAATGCTTTTATACCTTTCTATGGAAACCTCTGGCTTCTTTTGCTTTTTTAAAATTTGATTCAAAAGATCAACACAAAGATCAACATCATCTATAATGGTTCCATTAAAATCTAAAAATATATATTTATTCATGCTTTTTCTCCTATTATTTTTTTTGCTTCTGAGGCAATTTGTTCTTTGAGCCATAAAGGTTCTATAACCTTTGCCTTACTTCCAAATCCTAAAACAAAACTTTGAATTACCTGCTTATTTTGCATACTACACTCTAAAATTGTAATATGCTCATCTACTTTTGTAATTTTTTGGTTTTTTCCATAAATTCGCTCTGAAATCACAGTATATAAATCCTTAAGTTCTAACTTTATATCATAATATTCTCCATTTTGCTTCATTCCATATTGATCAATATAAGCGGAACTTTGATAGGTTTTTAAAATCGTAAATTTTGCAGAAAGAATCTGATAGGATTTTATACGATTCAATTTGAAATATCCAAATTCATTAACCGTTTCATTCCACGCTAGGACAAGCCACGCTCCATTAAATACAAAAACCTGATAAGGATGAACAATATGGATGCTTTCTTTATTTTTTGTAGAAAGATAGGTGATTTCACATTTTTTATGCAAGGTAATTGCTTCTGTAAAGGCTGTATATCTTTGTAACAATTCCTCCTTTGGCATAGCAAGAGGGTATCGATCTATTATTTTAACGTCCATACTTATGGACTCTATACTTGTACTTAGTATTTTAGATATTGCTTTTACGTAGGTCTTATACTCTAGAAAGTCTGGTTGATGCTCCAAAAAAGCACAACTAGATTTTAATAAATCAACTTCCTTTTGAGTTAGCTTAAGAGAGGGGAGAATACTATCTTTATTTAAATAATATCCCCCATATATTCCTCGCACAGATTCAATATTATATCCACAATCCTGTAAGGTTTTAATATATTCAATTACATTTCTAGGATTTATTTCTAAAATATCTGCAATTTCATTTTTACTCATAATATTTTTTGCTGAAAGCAATTGTAATATTTCTAAGCATAACATTGTCTTATTCAAAGCAATCACCTGTTTCATTTTATCAAAAATAAAGAATTTATGCAATTTAAACTAGAAAAAAATAGAACTTCTGTTCTATTTTTTGTGTTGCTTTAATATATCCTGCATATCGTTTGATAAATCTAGACGATTTAATGAAAAATCAATCGTGGCCTCTAAAAAGCCTTTCTTTGAACCTATATCATATCTTCTTCCAGCAATGGCTAAGGAATAAACCTTTTCCTTTGACATCAAGCGTAAAATGGAATCGGTTAATTGAATTTCTCCACCCGCACCTCTAGTTTGAGTTTTCAAAAATTCAAATATGGAAGGAGTTAATATATATCTTCCTCCAATAGCCAGATTAGATGGAGCTTCCTCTTTTTTTGGCTTTTCTACCACGCTTGTAAGCTCAACTAATGCTTCATTTGAAGAAAAGGCAGGCTTGCAAATGCCATATTTGCTCACATCATCATCTGAAACCTCTAGCGTTCCAAGAATAGAGGAGCCTGTTTGATTGTAGGCATGAATCAACTGTGCTGTTGCAGGTTCATTTTCACCTACATAAACATCATCTCCAAGCAATAAGGCAAAAGGCTCTCCAGCTGCGAATTGCTCTGCACATAGAACCGCATGTCCTAATCCCAATTGCTCCTCCTGATAGGCAAATTCAACATGAATCTGCTTAGGTAATGCTTCTACAATTTCTAATTCTTTTGTTTTATTTTTGGCTTTTAAGAAATTTTCTAAAATTATGTTATGTCCAAAATGTGTACGAATACATTCTTTTTCAGAATTAATAATGATTAAAACCTCTTCAATACCACTTTCAATTGCTTCTCTAACAATATATTCAATTGTAGGAGTATCAACAATAGGTAGCATTTCCTTAGGAACCGCTTTAGTAAAGGGTAAAAAGCGTGTTCCAAATCCAGCAGCTGGTATAACAGCCTTTCTAATTGGCTTCATCTGAATTCTCCTTTACAGTCTTACTTGTTGAAGTTTTTTTTGTACTTGTCTTTGTTGTTGATGTAGTAGCTTTTGATGAAGTGGTCTTTTTCTGTGTTGTTCCAGTTACCTTCTTTGAAGGTGATTTAGTTGAAGAAGCTTTCTTTGGTTCTGCTTTTTTTTCCTCAGTTGAAGCTGCCTTCTTTGTAGCTGGTTTCTTCACAGGAGTTTTCTTTGATTTCTCTTTATTCTCTTCAACGACAGTTTCTTTTTCTAAAACTGACTCCTCAACTGAAGCAACCTTTTCCTCTTCGTCATTTGATGGTTCAATAATAGCTTCTTCTACCTTAACATCTGTCAGTATTTTTTCTTCTAAAGCACTAGGCGTATCTGTCTTCACTTCGTCTAAAGCTTCATCTGTATTTTGAGAAATAACATCTCCAGCAGTTACTGTTTCTAAGGAATAATCCATTACAGTGTCTGGCTTAATGATTTCTTCAACTGGAACAATCACATCTTTTTGTTGTTTTTCTTTATTTCTTTTTACCATTTTCCCATTAACCATAACCTCTGAATCTTCAGAATAGTCTTTATAGGTTTCTCTTGAAAATATTTTGCGAATTGTACTAAAATGGAATAATAGAATGTAGAATAAAACAATGACTACTGCATATAAGGCTACCATTCCTACGGTTTGCCACATCAACTTAGAAGGTGTTAGTATAGAATCCTCATAACGGAATGTATATCCATTTTCATTTTTATCAAACTCTACCTTCCAAGGCTCATAAAACTCCTGAAATTTATCTGAAGCCTCTTGTATTTTTGTTTTATCACCATCAGCTGCCAAATATGAGTCTAAATAGATATTATAGTTATCAAACAAAGGCTTTACATCTGTAAAAAAAGGCTGTGAAAAATCCAATTCAATATCAGTAGAATATTGTACATTACCATCAGAATCCTTTAAATCAAGCTTTGCTACCTCCCCACCAATTTCTGAGGTAATCTGATTTAACATAGTTTCTGTTAGGGTAACACGCATAAAATTCCAAATTTCATTTGTATTTGTTACATCTCTGGAATTATTTAATAATGCTTCAGCGAGGGTTGTAGGCTCAGCCACATAACTACCTTTATTAATTTCTTCATTTACTACAAAGTAATATTTATAGGAAGATGTATTATTTTCATTTGAAAACTCTAAGCAGGTTTCATTATAATTTGTTGAGCCATCGTTAATATTTCCTAAAGAAAATTTCGCATTAAAAATGTATACATAATATGCTTTTTCATATTCTACTTCTCTATTAGATTCTTCTCCAATAGTCAAAGTAATATCCGTCTGAGAAGTTGCAGGATAAATAACAATGTCTAAATTTTCCTGATCATTTTTTACAATTGACTTTGTATCAAAGCATCCATCCCATACCATTGGTACTTCATGAAACTTTTCATTTTCAATAGCTCCCCTAATTAAACTCTCCAAGTGATTCATCTGGTTTGAACTATATGACATTATAAAAACTAAAATTCCAATGACAAAAGCCACACCTAAATACAATATTTTTTTCCACATACTCTTATATTCCTTTCTTATATACTATTTTACCCTTTTTTAGAAAAAAATCAACCTTAAGGCTTTACAAATTGAAGAAAATAAGTATAATAATATATGCACGTTTTTAAAAATTAATATGGCGCACATGGTGAAGTGGTTAACACAGCGGATTGTGGCTCCGCCATGCGCAGGTTCGATCCCTGTTGTGCGCCCCACTTTAAAAACGCAAGGTCTAAGGATTCCCCTAGACCTTTTTTGTTTATTAGCAAAATATACAACCATAATACCAAAAAAACATTCCATTATGCAAAAGCTAATTGGTGATTCTTCAATTTTATTCTATTACTTTAAAATTATACTGTTCTTGATCTACAATATAGGAGAAACCTAATTTCAAATACAAATGATTAGAAATCGGATTATTATTATCTACATATAAATAAGGGATTTTCTTCACATTTAATAATTCCTCACACACTTTAGAAACAACCCTTGCTGAATATCCTTTGCCTCTATGCTCAGGAGTGGTATAAACATGCGAAATACAGCAAATATCCTTACTTTCTCTAGTCTTAGCTGCTATACTTACAATTGTATTATTTATCTTATACGCATAAAAGCTTTGTTCTGATCCCTTAATCATTTCTTTAATCTCATCTAAGCTTCGGTCAGAATTAAAGAGTTCCATATAAAAAGCTCTATAATAGACTGCAAGCCCTTCTAAATCATTTGATGTACATTGAAATACAGAGTGATTTTCATCTGAAAAAGATAATTTTTGTAAAGCCATAATAGACATAGAGTGAATATTTTCTATTGTTCCTGGTTTTAGTTTCTGATATTCCTTTAAGAATGCTACAACTGTTTCTTTTTCTCCTAAAATATTACCAACTGTTACGCCATACTCTATAACTAATTTTGCTACCTCCGCTGACAACTCCCTATCTCCATAAATCAAGGCATTATATGGTGCACATTTTAATAATAAAAGCTTCTTCTCCTTTAATGAAACAGAAAACCCATAATGCTCAACATCAAAAGATTGAAATTTTGATGCATTTAAATCAAAAAAAGCTGTTTGCATCTTAGTTGTAATATCCTTATGAAGAATTTTTTTGTTATCCTTTAAAAATTCTTCTCCATTCTTATAAACCTTATAGTTTATTAATGTTTTCATATAAATACTTTATGATTCCCTTTCTTTTTATTATGCCTATATACATACCCCTATCATCAATCATAGGAATAAAATTTTGATCAAATAATAAACGAATAACATCCTTAATTGAGCTACTAATATCTAAGGCCTTATAGGGACGGTATTTTTCAATTAAAGAAACATCCTGGGATTCTGCAATTTCTAAATCAAAATTACAATTATTTTTAATATATCTGAGGATATCTCCCTCAGATAAGGTTGTTATATAATGTCCCTCCTTGTCAATTAGAGGAACAACAGTAAATTTATGATAATCATATTTCTCTAAAGCTTGTCTTACTGTGGCGTGAGAATCCAAATAAAAGGTCTTCTCTTTGGGAGTTAATAATGTTATGATATTCATCTCTAGCATCCTTTCCTATTTCCTGATTCTATTATACCATACAATTGTTGTAAAATGATGAGCTTTACCACCATAATTTCACATTTTTTGCAAAAAAATATAAAATAAAAACCAACTGTTACGTTGGCTTTTAAAATTATCGACGTTCTTTAATACGAGCAGCCTTAGCTGACAAGTTACGAATATAGAATAGTCTAGCACGACGTACTTTACCTTTTCTAGTAACTTCAATATGGTCGATATTAGGTGAATGAACAGGGAATGTACGTTCAACACCAATTCCGTAAGACATTTTACGAACTGTAAAGGTTTCTCCAATGCCTGTACCTTGACGCTTAATTACAAGACCCTCAAATACCTGAATACGATGAGTGTCACCTTCAATAATCTTAACGAAAACCTTAACATTATCTCCTGCACGGAACTTTGGTCTTTCCTGCAAGTATTGTGCTGTGATTTCATTGATTAATGCTTGTCCTTTTGCGTTTGCCATAAATCTCAACTCCTTATTTCCAAAGCTCATAGCCTAATATATCCCATGTTGCCAGCGGAGCATTGTGCTTTACTGTTCTTCTAAACAGCTCTATCATTTTATCATATATAATAAAGAAATTCAACTACTTTTTATTCTTTTTTAGTAAGTGGTAATACTCCTCAAAGCATTCCTCAATGACTTCTTCATTCTCTTCTAGCTCTAATGAGACTTCCTCTTCTTGATAAACAATTTTAAATACTAAAACATCATCAGGTAGTACATCCTTTGCGATAGGATGTAAAATCGTATAGGATGCTTCATCTAAATGGATTAAGGCAACCTGTTCAAAGGTAAACACCTCTCCATTATTTCCTGTAATTTTAATATGGCTTGTATTCTTTTCATCTAAAATTTGTTCTATAACATGTTTCATTTATCCTTTTAAAACCTCATGTATGTTCTTTATACCCTTTGGTGTTTCAATAAAAACATTCTCCATAACAATATGCTCAGCATGATGTAGAATGATATCCTCTTCTGCTTGAATTTCAATGTCTTTAAAATATAAGTGATGAATCGGAAGAGCTTCTAGTCCATCAATCTTAATTCCCACCTTAGCACTTTCACAACAAATATTTTCCATATAAATATTCTTAAATTCTGGAATGTCCTCTTGTAATGTGCTTTGCATTTCATCTGTCTTATCTGTTTCAAGATTTCTAAGTACATATCCCATAGTAAAAATAAAGGCCTCTTCTATTATATTAGCCATCTGAATATTACGTATCGTAATATTCTCAACTACACCACCACGTCCTATGGCAGATTTGAAACGAATCCCTATATCAGTTCCTATAAAGGTACAATCCTCTACAATGAAATTACGAACACCTCGACTCATTTCACTACCAATTACAAAGCCGCCATGTGCATCAAATACCTTACAATCATGAATCCAAACATTTTCGCAAGGCCCATCAATCTCTCTGGCTTCTTTATTTTTACCAGATTTAATGCAGATTCCGTCATCCCCTACTTCAAAAATTGTTCCTACTATTTCACAATTTTTACAGGATTCTAAATCCAGTCCATCTCCATTTTGGGCAGAAAATTTATTACGAACCTTCGCATTTTTCAAAGTGAAATTTGTACAAAACCAAGGATGAATATTCCATGCAGGAGAATTTTGAATTGTAACATCCTCAATTAAAACCTTATCACAATGCTTTAAAGATAAAAGAACTGGACGATACAAATCATAATATTTAGAGGCAAGCTCTAATGCATTAGGATCATTATAATCTGGTTCTCCTACTTGTACCCCCTCATAAACTGTTTGAGTAGGATACCAAATTCCTCCCTCCTGAGTTTCTTGGAAAAAAGGACTCTTCTTTAAGCATCTTTGGAATTCCTTTTCTGTCAGTTTAAATCGCTTAATTCCACGCCATAATACTCCATTTCCATCAATCACCCCATGTCCTGTAATTGCAAGATTCGTCTGATGATTTGCTGAAATTGGTGAAACTGCCCGAATTCTTTTTTGCCCCTCATAATCCGTCCAGATTAATGGATACTCCTCTTTTAACTTTGTAAATTGTAAGAACGCATTATCTTCCAAATGAAGATTAACATTGCTTTTAAGCTCTATTGGTCCAGAAAGAAAATATCCATTTGGAATAACTACTCTTCCACCACCGTTTTGACTACAAGTATCTATTGCCTTCTGAATCGCAATCCTATTATTATATTTTAGCTGAGATTTTGCACCAAAATCCATTATATTATATTCAACACTTTTAAACTCTGGTAATTCAATTTTAAAATTCATCGCTTGCACCTCATTCTTCATTATACTATATAAAAGAAAAGTGGTCAATGATGACCACTCAATTTTATTCTTCTGTAAGTGTAGGAATCTCTTCCTTAGGCTCTTCTACTTGATCCTTATTCTTCTTTTCTTTTAAATATTTAGGCATATCTAGGCAAAGATTTAAACAACAGCCCAACAAAAGACCAATAACTAAAAAGACTGCTAAAGATAAATAGAGGCTAACTCCGCCATCCTGTACAATAATAGATCCAGCAGAAACTAAAATTTTTGTATTTGTTTCATAAATTTCATTATTAAAAGCCGCATAAACATCAGTAAATTCCTGAAGCTTTTCATAGTGCGTTTTAAGTCTTACTTCAAATGCTGCTAACTTTTCAGCATAGCCAGGCTCATTCATCGCATTCAAATATTTCTCATAAACATTTTCAATGGTATATTCTATTTCGGCATTTCTTGCAGTAAGAGAAGACATTGTGGAAATTAAATCCTGTAAGATAACGGTCTGTCCTGTTGAGCCACCAAGCTCTTTAATCTGATCATTTAAATTCTTAAGCTTCATATTATTTTCTATAAACTCACGTTCTAGTTGAGCCTTGCGATTTTGAACAGTAATTAAGAATTCGGAATCAGGCTGAACATAACCATTTTGTTCAATTTCATTCTTCATTGCTTCTAAATCATAACGAGTAAAATAACTCTCTATTTCACTTTGAGCCTCAGATATAGTCTTTGTAGTTCCTTCCTCCAAGGTAATAGAATGAACTGTACTATAATTATTGATTAGAGATTCGTAATTTGATATTATTAGATTTTTCTGATTGATTAAAATATCCATTTGAGATGCATAATCTTCCACTAAATTAAATTGTTTTAAATAACGATCATAATCAATCAATTTGCTTTTCTCAACAACCATTTGAGCAGGAATTGAAATTAATGCTAGCATATAATCTCTTGCCTGTTCTGAGGAGTCAAAGTAATTCTTCATAACATATATCGTAAATATTCCTGTTTTAACAGGCTCATTATTCACCAAAATTTCATTTTCCTGAATAGAGATGGCATTGCTTCCCTTCATTGCTTCAACATCAATTGTAGAAAATTTTTCATTTGTTTCTTGTGCCTTTTTTAAATTCTCTAAAGAAATAAATTCTTTATATAAATACTCTGTCCCATCTGGATAACGACCCTCTTCTACCTTTGGAAAACGAATTTCAAAGGTAGCATGATATTCTATTTTTCGTGGATTATAAAAAAACTGTACAAAGATAACGCCTACTAAAGTAATCACTAATGTGACAGCTAACAACAACCATTTTTTTATTAATAAAACGTGAAATATATCTCCAAGAGATATTCCATCTTCTTTTTCTTCCATAATAAACCTCCTACATATAGTCCTTATTATACTCTATTTGACGACAATAGTCAACTTTTGTCAACGAGTGGTGGACCCAAATCCGCCATTTCTTTTTTCAGTAGTGTCATCATCTAGCGTAATACCATATTCAACAAATATTCCCTGCATAAATGCTTCTCCCTTTTTCAAAGAAACAACCTTATCTTCATTTGAATCATTCGTCAATTTAGCAAATATATGACCTTCATTATCAGAGTAATAATAATCACTATCAATTATACCAACTGTATTATTTAGTTGAAGACGATATTTGAATCCTAAACCACTTCTTGGATATAGCTTTAAAACATAGTTTGGCTCCATATACACTCGAATTCCCGTAGGGATTTTTATCGTTTGCCCTGGAAGTAATGTCACATCAAATGGCATAAAGAAATCATAGCCAGCAGAGCCACTGGTTGCTCGCTTTGGAAGCTTTATAGATTGATAGATTTCTTCTACATTTTCTTTATCACAAGACTCTAAAAAATTCTTTTTTGAAACAAGTTCAAATTTTGCAACTCTCTTAAAATCAGACATATCCTTACCTCTTCTTTTTTCTATAAGTAGATAAGTTATTTTATCATTATTGTCAAAAAAAGACAAGAAAAAAGTGGAGATTCCTCTCCACTATATTTAACGATTTAATTTAGATTCTAAGGACGCCTTAAGGTCCTCATACCCTGGCTTTCCTAGTAATGCAAACATATTCTTCTTGTAGGCCTCTACACCTGGCTGGTTAAATGGGTTAACTCCCAAAGTATAAGCAGAAACTCCACAAGCAAGTTCAAAGAAATATACCATATAGCCAAAACTATAAGCCGAAATGTTAGGAATATTTAAACGAATATTAGGAACACCTCCATCTACATGGGCAATCATAGTTCCCGTCATAGCCATCTTGTTTACATCATCCATAGATTTTCCTGCTAAGAAATTTAAGCCATCCAAATTATCACTTGTTTCTTCAATGACAAGATTTGAAACAGGCTCTACAACATTTAAAACTGTTTCAAACAAAGTGCGTTCTCCTTCTTGTATCATCTGTCCTAAAGAATGCAGGTCTGTGGAAAAGGATGCAGAGGTAATCCAAATTCCTTTTCCGTCCTTACCCTCGGACTCGCCAAATAATTGCTTCCACCATTCTGCAAAGTATTGTAATCTTGGCTCGTAATTGACTAGCATTTCAAGTTTCTTTCCCTTGCGATATAATAGGTTACGAACTAACGCATATTGTAAAGCATCATTTTTATCTACATCTTCTTCCTTATAAAAATGGTATGCAGCTGTTGCTCCTGACATCATTTCTTCTATATCTATTCCTGCAGCAGCAATAGGCAATAATCCTACTGGAGTAAGTACAGAAAATCTTCCACCAACATCATCAGGTACTATAAATGTTTCATATCCTTCAGCATCAGCTAAGGTCTTTAACGCTCCTTTTGCCTTATCAGTAGTCGCATAAATACGATTCTTAGCCTCTGCCTTCCCATAGCGTTTCTCCATATAATACTTAAAAATGCGGAATGCGATGGCTGGCTCTGTTGTTGTTCCAGATTTGGAAATCACATTGATTGAAAAATCCTTATCCTTCAAGTAATCCAATAACTCCGTAGCATAGGTTGAAGAAATTTGATTCCCAACAAAAATTACCTCAACTCCTGAATTATTAAAATACTTCTTAAGCATTTCAATTGCTGCTCTAGCTCCTAAATAAGATCCTCCAATACCAATTGCGAGAAGCACCTTTGACTGTGCCTTAATTCTCTTTGATGCTGTAACAATTTTTGCTACTTCTGACTTATCATAGTCTACTGGTAAATCCAGCCATCCAATATAATCATTTCCTGCACCTTGTTTAGAGCGTAAAAGCTTATGCGCTGCAAGAACATCTTTTTTTACTGCTTCATATTCCTTTTTTTCAAAAAAAGTTTTTGTCTGTGAAATATCTAAATCTAAATATTTTTCCATAAATTGCCTCCTATTTCTTACATTATACCACTTAATCCTAAAAAAGAAAAGGTTTAGGAAAACCTAAACCCTAAATTATACAAAGCTTACTAAAATGAAATATCCACTAATTCCCATGATAATACCAAAAATAACACCACCAGCAACCTCAAAAAACTTATGCCCTAATAACTCCTTTAAATAACCTTTTTTCCCAAAGCCCAAGGACTGCTTCTCTTCAATAGGTAATTCTTTTGTAAGATTATTTAAGATAGCTGCATGCTTTGAAGCCTCTAAACGAATTCCCATAGAATCATGAATGGTGATTAACGCAATAACAACTGCTACCGCAAAAGACCAGTCAACACCATTTATATCATGAAGCTGAAAAAGAAATAAGGAGGTTACCAATGTCATACATAAACAGGAATGAGAGCTTGGAAATCCTCCTGTATAGTAAAGATATTTCCAAATAATCTTTTTCTCTCTGATTGAAAGAATCACAAACTTAATAATTTGACAAAGTAAAATCGCTACTAAGCAAATACAAATAATTTGAATTGCTCTTGTATTAATAATTTTTAAAAATTCCTGATAAAGCTTATCATCAGCGAGAAATATCATCTACCTCATCTCCTACTGCTAAGTTTTTCACTTCAATTACTTCTGGAATATTTTCAACTAAAAGAGCCTCTATTCCATCCTTTAAAGTTGAATCTAAAGCTCCACAGTCCATACATGCTCCTAGCATACGAACATAAACAACTCCATTTTTAAAACCTAAATACTCTAAATCTCCTCCCTCGGAGTTCAAATAGGGACGAATTTTATTTAAAATTTTTTTAATTTGCTCTTCTATTTTATTCGTTTCCATAATGCTTACTTCTTATTCTTCCTTCTATTTCGATTGAAATTATTTTTACGATTTTGATTGGGTACAAAGCCTGGACTACTTGAAACATAGCTTTGAGAAACCTCAGCTTTTTCTACTGACTTTGTAGGGCTTGTATTCTGTGGTTCTTGCTTTACAAGTTCCTTTAAATCTCCTGAAAGAGTTCCCTTTGGAATACGATTCATTCGATTTGGCTCAATAACTATATCTGGCTGGCCCTTGGGTGTTGTTTCTAAAATAATATTATCTTTGTCAAAATTTTCTTTGGTAAGAGTATGAATTTCGAAACCCTCTGACTTGGGTTCACTTGGATGACTCAATTCATGTTGATACTCCTTATCCGATTGAATTCGTTTCAATATAAAGTAAGGACATCCCATTGCACATGAAAGCTCTAAATAATCCTCTATAAATCCATAATAATTTTTACTCTTTGGATTAGAATCAAACCCTTTTAGTCTTAGAATTCCTGAACTAATATCTCCTACAACATATAGATATTTATCAAAGCATTCTTCTATGTATTTTTCCTCAAAGGCTTCTAAACGAAAAGCATCTCTGTAATTGCTCTCTAGTTTGTATTGCCCCTTTTTACTATCTATTAGCATACTACCACCTAGAGATATTATACCACAAATTCTAAAATATACAAAAGAATTCTTATGGAAAGAAAAAAGAAAAAGTTAGATTACTTATTTTCTGACTTTTTCCCTAATATATATTAATTTTTATTACTTGATTTAACAATATCTCCCAAATAATATGGAATATCGTTGTTCAGTATTTCAAATGCTACTGGAATGCTAATCTGCGTTTGTACCATATTTCTTTGAAAAGGAATAACGCTTTGTATATTTAAACTGATTACCATATTAATTTGTAGCACAGTTGTATTTAGTCCATAGCTCTCTATTGTCTTTTCAATAACAACCTCTTGGTTCCCAACTACCTCTAAGTCAATAGGTACACGAATTCCCTTTGAATAAAAATAGTTTAACCCAAAGAAATAACCTATGGGTAACTCGACTGTATGAAACTCTTCTCCTTTATTTATGGTTTCAATACATTCTGTAAGATACTCTGAGATATTATTTCTAAGATGATTGATGGTTTTAACATCCAAATAGGCATAGGTAACCTTCCCCGTTGAATCACAGGTTTCATTCAGGACACTCTTTCCATCCAAAAGCTCTACCACTCCATTATTTATTCCCTTATCAATAACTTTAGTAGCATAGCTAATGATTAAAGATTCTGTATAAACACCAATAGCTTCAGAAAAATAGCTCATTGTAAATCTTCCAGCAAAGAATACAAATAAAATGATTAAAAGTAAAAAGCTACCTAGCCAAACGAATTTTTTCAAACGCTTCATATACCTTTAAGCCTGGAACAATACCTAAACTCTTTGCATATCTTGTAGTATCATATACTGTCGCGTTAAATAGATGCTCTAACGTTTTTACCTTTACTGCTTTCCCACATATAACTTCACGATCTCCATAAATTTCAACGTCTAATGCTCCACACATAAAAAATGCTCCATAGCCCTCAAGCATTATAAGAGTTGTTCCTTCTAGTTCTATTTCTACTGAATTTAGTTCTAATCCATTTCTATTGAATACACCTTGTTTAATTTTCATTCTATCACCACTATGTTTTATGCAGTTATTTCCTATTTTATGAAACATAGTTAAAGGATTTTGATGAATTTATTTCATATAAAAATTTACAAGACACACCATTCTTTTTTAGTTTTCTACAAATAATTTTGTCATTTTTTACCCCAAAAAAGAAAAACACATAAACAAAATATTTAAGTGTATTTCTTACTTATTTGTAATGCATACTAGCTTATCCTCAAGCCCAAATGAACAAATTCAAAGGTCTTCTCTTCTAAAGCTTACTTGTCCTTTGGGAAAGTAGAACATACCCAAGACTTATGCGTGTTATATTTAAAGTAACTGGTTTTGTTAAATTTTAGAATACTTCTACATTATAGCTTTAGATTCTTAATCTTTTAATGCCTATGGAGGAATCTATTAAATACCCTTTCCATTAACTTATGCAATGTATTGCTGTCTAAAAACAAAAACTTAGCTCTATGATTTGAGCTAAGCCTTAATTTGTTTATTTATTTTTTGTTCTAACTTACACTGCTTTTTATACGCTTTTAAAATTTTATCCTTTTGAAAGGCAGAACATTGTTTAGCACTTGCACAATCTCCACAAGGACTTTTTTTATAGACCTTAACTAAATGCCACACAACTAAGGCTATAAGAATAGCAATGATACTTATAACAGCTAAATCAGCGACGTTTACAGTTAGCACAAGCATAGGTTTCTTCTTTTCCCTTCTTTTTTAAGTGTCTCTGTAAAATCTTAGGTAATACAAAACGTACAATTATTACTGCAAGAACCAATAGAACAACACAAATTACTACTGCAATATCTACTCCATTCATATCTCCTACCTCCTAACAGAATACGCCCCAGATTCCAATAGCAGAGGCTAATACCCATGCTAAGCCTGTTTCAAACAATATTGCTTTCCACATTGCCTTAGAGGATCCAAGCTCTCTACGCATTGCTCCAATAGCGCCAAAGCATGGTGCAGAGAATAAAGTAAATACCATATATCCCATTGCACTAAAACCATTAAAGAAAGCAAATGATCCATTTCCAGCAAAGACATCTCCGCCTTCTCCTACTGCTGTAATAACCTCCATAGAAGAAACAACCATTTCCTTTGCAACTAATCCCTGAACTGCTGAAACAGAGGCACCCCAAGAGAAATTCATACCCAGCATAGGAGCAAATATCCAAGAAATAGAGCGTCCAATATTTGCAAGTAGACTCTCTTCTATATCTTCTACTGGTTTAAATTGATAATCTAAATTCAATAAAATCCATATTACAACAGAGGATAAGAAAATTATTGTTCCAGCACGCTTGATAAATGCCCATGTTTTTTCCCATACATCCTTAGCTACATAAGACCCACTAGGCGTATGATATTCTGGTAATTCTGTAATATAGCTAGTTGTCTTATTCTTAACAAAGAATTTATTTAAAAGGAATCCTGCTAAAATAATAACAGCAATAGCTAAGATATACATAAGGAAAATAATAATCCATGTATTCCCTTCCCCCATCATTGGAGCAAAAATACCACCAATAAAGCAAATGATAATAGGTAGCTTAGCACTACAAGGCATAAAAGGAGTTAATGTAACAGTCATTTGATGCTCATTTCTGTCCTCTAATGTTCTTGTTCCCATAATTGCAGGAACACTACATCCTGTACCTACAATAAAAGGAATTAATGACTTACCACTCATTCCTAGTTTCTTAAACGCACGATCAAAGAGGAACGTAACACGTGACATATATCCACAGGTTTCTAATAAGCTGATAAGCAAGAAGAGTATTGCAATTTGAGGTACAAAGTTCAATATTGCCCCTACTCCGGCAATAGCTCCATCAGCTACAAGGGATGCTGCCCATTCATGCCCTCCTGCATTTGTAATACACTCTGCTAGCCAAGGACCTAAGCCTGTTATTTCATTTATTTCAACTGTAAAGGAGTAAAAAGGAATCGCAAACTCTATCTCATTTCCACCATTGAATAGAGTGTCAATTAAGCTAACGGTTGCTCCACCAACAAATCCCACACTTAAAAGATAAACCAAAACCATAACGACTAAGAAGATTGGTATAGCTGCCCATTTATTTAATAATACCTTATCTATCTTCTGCGTGATGGATACAACTTCCTTTTTTTCAACAGAACAATTTCTGATTTGTTCAATATAATCATAACGTAAAGATGCCATAAGTTGTTCTGTGTCTGTATCATATTTTCTTTCCAATTGGCTAATTTTTTCTGCAAACTCTTCAGCATAGTATTTTGAATAATATCGATGATCTTTTTCAATAATCTTAACTGCCGCAAATCTTTTTTCTTTAACTTCTGAATCTAATTTTAAAATAATATCTTGAATTAAACTCTCTATATCATTTGGATAAATAGGCTTCTCATTATTTGTTTTGATGAGTCGATCAGATTCCTCTATATGATTTATCAATTCTTGAATACCTGTCTTTTTCAAAGCAGAAATGGAAACAACCGTTGTTCCGAGCTTCTCACTTAAAATTTTGGAATCAATTCTATATCCTTTTTTTGCTAAAATATCCTCCATATTTAACACAACTAAAACTTTTTTATTTAATTCTAAAAGTTGCGTTGTTAAATATAAAGCACGCTCAATTGAGGTTGAATCAATAATATTAATAATTAAATCTGGATCTTCTTCTACAACAAATCGCCTGCTAACCTCTTCTTCTGAAGTATAAGGGCTTAAAGAATAAATACCAGGCAAATCTGTTATTTCAACCTTTGTTCCTTTTATAATACCATCTTTTCGCTCTACGGTGACTCCAGGCCAGTTACCAACCTTTTGATTTAAGCCAGTCAAAACATTAAAAAGTAAGGTTTTGCCTGAATTTTGATTTCCTACTAGACAACAACGCTTAGCCACGCTTGTTCCCTCCTTTCTTCTCCTTTACAGGTACAACATATTCTTTCGTTACGGAAACCAAAATATTTTCCATATCTTCTTTCCGTAAGCATAGCTGATACCCTCTTAGCCCTATACTAATTGGATCTCCAAGTGGACTAATCATTTTGATGTCTATAAGAACACCCTTTGTCAAGCCCATATCAAGTAGTCTTCTTCGCAAGGCTTTATTTTCATTAGAAAATGAAATTAATTTACCTGCTTGCCCAACTTTAAGCTCACTAAGCTTGCAGGTTTCATTTATTCCATATATTTTATCCATAAACGATACCTCTCTTTCCTTTTGGTTAGTTTATGCTAACTAATTGTATTATATCACAAAAATGGTTAGTGTCAACTAATTTTTTTTAAAAATTAAAAACTATTCATTAAAGAATAGCTTTAAACAAGTTGATTTATAACTAGATATTGAAAAAAAGCTTCTATTCCTATACTAATATCTTCGTATGTCTTTTGAAAATCTCCAGTATACCAAGGGTCACTGATATCTCTTTCTATATTAGCAAAATATAACAAAGAATAGATTTTATGATTTGTTCCAAAAAATCTACTAAGATTAATGATATTATAATGATCCATACCAATAATAAAATCATAGTCTAACATATCCTCTTGTTTTACTTTCCTAGCTCTTTTAGCAGAACAATCAATACCCAGTGTATGTAAAATCTTTTTTGTTCCATAATGAACTGGATTACCTATTTCTTCTGAAGAGGTGGCTGCTGATTCAATATGAAACAAATGTTCCTTCTTCTTTTTCTTTACATAATCCTTAAACAAAAACTCAGCCATAGGACTTCTACATATATTCCCATGACATACAAATAATATCTTAATCATAATTTTCCTCAAAAATAAAGAGGTATTTTCTACCTCTTTAACATAAAAATATTAGTCACACAAAATTAAATGCTTGAATAATAGTACCCAAATAAGATCTAACCAACTGAAAATTGGAATAATTAAACCAAAGATGAATCCTAATATATTCACTAAGTTTGTCTTAGTTAATAAAGCACTTAATCTAACTAAAATTTCTACAATCCACCCTACAAATGGAATTAATAATAAAATTAATTGAATTAATCTGTTCTGCTTTTCAAACCACTTATTAAATGACATATTTATTTCTCCTTTCAAAATCTTATTGCAGTAAATCTGCTATCCATTAAGATTATATCACTTTCATACTGAATTTTAAATACTTTCCTCTATTTTTTTGAAATTATTGTTTGAATTTAGTCTAACCACCATACTCTACCAACCAATAGAAGTGTAACTAAATCTATAATCCAAATAAAGAACGCTCCTGGAAAAATTGTTAAAATTCCAAGGATAATTCCTAAAATATTATTTTTTTCTACTGATCGTGCAATCTTATAAACGCTCCAAACGACGTCAAGCATTGGAATACATAGCACTGCCTTAATAAGTAAAGGTAATTCATCAAAAG
>JAIEEQ010000055.1 GCA_029067355.1 Anaeroplasmataceae bacterium
AATGTAAATTGACTTTTATTTTATCTAAGTAAACTTTTTTAAGTTGAAAAATAAGTCAAATTATGATAGCATTTGGGCTGACTTACTAAAATATATAATTTTTGTGAAAATTTTATATACTTCAATTTACTATACATGCTTTGTTAGAAAAGAAAGGAGAAAACGGATGCACAATTTATATTTAACGAAAGAATATTGTCCTTATTGGAAAAGAGAGCATGCGCTTAAAGAGCTAATCACTAGAACTATTAGTAAACAGGGGTCAGTTGACTTGAAAAAAAGTGAGAGGGATCAATCAACCTATTTGGTGTTAAGTATGCCAAAGCCACTTTTATCTGTACAAGATGCATTATATGGTAATAACCCTTTTGATAGTTTGGATGAAGGCTTTAAAATAGCTATACTAGTTTTTTTAAGGGAAGGTTCTACAAGATTTCGTATGGATAATGATTCAATTATGTTTATTTTTGAATTGATTCAAGCAGACTGGTTGGAGGAAGAAACACTGCATGTAAGAACTATGGCATTACACTATGGAGAATATGGACCTGGAACAAGCATTAGGATAAGCAATGTGTCTCAAGAAGAGCTTGATTATATTTATGCATTACAGGAAACTGACTTTATGAAAGCGGATAAGGCAAGAGGGGCAAGTAAAGAAATAAAAGAAAGGCTAGAAAAAATAATTGAAGAAGAAAGAAAATATTTTAGAACCAATTTTTCAAGTATAGAGATTCTTTTAAAGTGGCTTTCACTTGGCATAGAGGAAATGAAGAATAAAGGTAAAGACCAAATCAAGGAGTTTATTGAAGAATATGCTCAAGAACATCAAATAAATTTAAAAAAATATGATGGAAATAAAGAGGTGCTAAAAGAGATCAACCAAGCATACTCATGGTGTGAAAAATTATATTCTTCATTTTTTAATTAGTTAAAGAATATTGATTTAAATCAAAATCATTTTATACAAAAAAAAGAAAGGGGAAATGATATATGGCTAGAAATACTTTTACTTTTGATGGAGGAGAGGAATTGACTACTATGGGAGCAGGGTGGTTTGTTTCCTATTGTTGGTACAAAAATGTTGATTCTATGCATAGTAACTGGAAGAGGGTATCTACCTACAAAGGAAGAATATCTGTATTTAATCGCACAAGAAAGTATTTTAAATATTGGCTTGTTCAGATAGGAAATATGAATGAAAAAAATTTGAATAAAGGAGCCATTGGCTTAAGAGGGAATGAAATAAAATTAATGGCTAAAAAATTGCTAGATATTTTGTAAATCACATCTCATATTTCTTATGGTGATAAAAATATATTTTGAAATTAGGAATGCTTTTTTCTTTGAAATTATGTCGAAATTTTTATACTGATATGGTAAAATAGTAAATAAGGGTGTGATAATAATGAAGAAAATAGAAGTTTTAGTTCGCAATAAGAATACACTGATATTAGAAGAAGATGCCCAAAAGGGAGATTATATTGATCTAACTAGTATTACAAATGTGGACTATTCACAAATTGAAAAAATAATCTTAGATGGTAAGGATACAATCTATAACCAAAAGCTAAAGGAATATGCTAAGCATATTGAGCTTAAAGCTACACAAGAAAAAAAGGATTTAGAACAAAAATATGTAATCGAACAACAGAAATTAAATTCAATTATAGAACGCTTAAAAAAGGATTATGAGAATCAATTTGAAACAGAGAAAAAAGCTTCTTCTTATCAGCATTCTTTAGAAATTAGCTCTTTAAAGCATCAAATTACTAGTTTAAATGATAGGATGAAGGATGATGTAATAAGAACGAAACAGGAAGCAGAATCTAAGTATAGCGATCAAATTCATAATTTAAGTCTAGAATTAGAAAGAAGCAAGGCTTATGCAATTTCTTTACAAAAGGATTTGGAAATGAAGCATCAGTTGATGCTGAAAGAGGCGGAGGGGAAGCTTGAAACCTTGAAAAGTACAATAGATATCCAGATTAAATCAAAACAATTAGAGATAGAAAAATCCTATGAAGAAAAATTTGCAATGATGAATCAGATGATTCAAAATCTAAAAAATGAAAAAGAAAATTTAGAAATAAAGCAAAAGCTTATGCTGGAAGAACAGCTTCATAAGAAGGATGAGGCATTCGCAAAAGAGAAGATTTCCTTAAAGGAGCAAATTGAAAATCTTACACAGTCTAATTTATTATTACAGCGTCAGAAAGCGTCTTTAAATGTAAAACAGACAGGAGAGGATTTAGAATCCTGGTGTGATAATGAAGTAAGAAGCTATATGCAAAATGGATTTTTTAATTGTACTTGGGAAAAGGATAATCAGGTTATACGCAATGAGGATGAAACTAAGGGAAGTAAGGCGGATTACTTGTTTAGCATATTTGCTTCTAAGGATAAGGATTTTTCTTTAGCAAAGGTGTGCTTAGATATGAAGGATGAAAATCCAGATTCTGTGAATCGTAAGAAGAATTCAGATTATTATAGAGCCTTAGACAGCAATCGAAAAAAGAAGGACTGCAAATATGCAGTATTGGTATCTAATCTGGAGCTAGATAAGCCAAATGATTTACCTATTTTTAAGGTAAATGAGCATGAGGATATGTATGTTGTACGTCCTGCATATTTGATGACATTTTTAAATATGCTGGTTTCTTTAACAACAAGGTTTGCAGATTTAGTTCTTTCAAAGGAACAGGAACGCTTAGAGCTTAAATCTTTGTTGGAGTTAAAAGAAACCTTTGAAAGATTAAAAAATACTTATCTGGATAAGCCGTTAGATGCTTTGCGAAAAAATATAGAAGAAATCCAGAAGCAAAATGATAATATATCAAAAGCTTCTAGAAAGATAGAAGAATATTGTGATACAATAACAAGAAGCTATTTAAATGAAATAGAAAATAAGCTATCTCGTTTTGATTTAAATATCAC
>JAIEEQ010000056.1 GCA_029067355.1 Anaeroplasmataceae bacterium
CTCCCAATCTAAATCTTTTATATTTTCCTATAAATTATAATGATATTTTTAAAAATTTTGTTAGCATTACAATTATCATTTCATAGAAGTCACTGTATCTTTAATTTTATTATAACATATCATTTGACTCACAACAGAAAAAACGACCGACAAAATTCGACATACTTTATTTTTATCATTTCCAGCAATCCCTTTAACTCATCTACATATAATTCTTTATTTCTTACAACTTCAAAAAATAATAGCTTATTATTTAATTCACAAGATAGAAATTACTACACAAGTTATAAGATCCTTCCCATCAAGATATTTTAGGTTATATTTGAGTTATGAAAAAATAAAGCACTAAACTTTGTACTAGTGCTTTTTTGGTATTATTTTTTTAAAAAAATAATATATTTAAATGTGATCCTATGACAATACTATTATTCTTTATTCTCTATTTGCTGATAACTCAGCCCAGCATAGTTTCAGAAGAGGTCATGGCAGCCTGTCAAATCTGGCTAACTGTTCTTCTTCCTATTATGTATCCAAGCTTTGTAGTCATTGATTTTATTGAATATATGCCATTTGTAAATTGGATAAGTAAATTCTTGTTTAAGCCATTTCATTTCATTTTTCGGATTCATCATGAAAAAAGTGCCTTTTTAATCCTATTTAGCCTTCTTTGTGGGTCTCCCGCCTCTACCAAAATTTTTAAATCCAGCTATGAAAGAAATGAAATCAGCAAAAAAGAATATCAAAATCTTGTCTATGCCTTCTCCACATTGTCGCTTCCTTATACACTTATGCTTTGTGAAAAATTTTTAATTCTTGTTCCTCTTTATTATACACTTCTGTTAATTTTGGCAGCAATATGGATGCATATCTTCAACAAAAAAGAAACTATTGAAACGAAAAGTCAAGTAGAACCAATTTCCTATTTAAAATTCTTTTTTTCTTCAATTCAAAAAAACATTCAAATTGTCTTACAAATTTTGGGAATTCTTATCATTTTCCGTGTT
>JAIEEQ010000057.1 GCA_029067355.1 Anaeroplasmataceae bacterium
ATGGTACAAGAGCATTTAGAGGAAGGGATTCCATTAAGTGAGATTGTAAAAAAATATAACTATAACATTTCAAATGTAAAATATCAATGTGCACTATATCAAAGATAAAGTGGTTTGATTTTTAAAAATGTATTGCAGTAAAGTTGGTTATTTTTCTTTGTTTTTATATTTTAGAAATGTTGTAGAGAGTAAAATTCCTATAATAAATAAAAGAATTCCAAGACTTAAATCTAGGCCAAAGGAGAGATTTCCATATATCCACGATTGATAGGTTTCATAAATTTCGGGGTTGAAAAACATAGCCACGATAGACCCTAAGGAAAGACCGGTAATCATAAAAAAGGCTGTTTTTCGATTCTTTTCAATAACTTTAGTTAATAAGCTGGAAAAAGAAACCATCCCAATAATAAAACCAATTCCTAAGCTCACAAATACAAACAGAATTTGAGGAGAATTGCTGATATAGGATAGACTTATACTCTCTATGAGGGATCTAAAGTATCCAAATGCCATTAATAGGGCTGTGGCACTTAAGCCTGGAACAATCTGGGTAACTGCAACCAAATATCCAAGAACAGCAAATAATATATAATGATAGAATGATAAATCTTCTAGGCTTTGATTTCCTCCTTGAATGAAAATAGAAGCTATACTGATAGATATAGGAATTGAAAATCCTAAAAGAAACAGAAAAGCTTTGGAGGAGGTAACCTTTTCTCCTTTGATTTCAGAGGATATTGCTGGAAAGGCTCCTATCATCAATCCACCAAAGCAAGCCATAATAGCAAAGGGCAAACGATTGAGAAGCTGCTGAATTGCAAAGAGTCCTAATACAAAACCACTGATTCCACCTATAATTATAGGAAGAAGAAATAATATGCAAAGCTTAAACCTTTTAAATATTTGTCCCATAGCATATAACAGCTTATCATATAGTTGAAATAATATAGCAATTGTTGATCCGCTAATGCCAGGAACGATGACTGCTAGCCCAATAAAAAAACCAAGAATTCCACTTTTAATGACTTCTTTACTATCCTTATATTGTAAATTAATTTGTTCCATTTGCCTCACCAATTTTATCATACCATAGAAGACTTCGTGTTTAAAGAAAATCCATTCCATATCTTTTCTCTATATTTTGCAAAATAAAAAAGAATATTTTAAATTTAGACAATTTATGTATAATAGAATTATGATGGAGGTAGAAGCTATGAAATATGCAATAGCGCAAAGAATGGATATAAAAGCCATTTTATCCTTGAAAAATCAGGTTAAGAAAAGAATCTTATTAGAGGGCTTGCCGATATGGTTAGATGGATATCCTTCAGATGAATTGATAATTGAAGATGTTGAAAGAGGCTTTGGAAGAGTTGGAATTGAAAATGGAAATATCATTTGCTATGCGAGTCTTTATCACTCAATTAAGGATTATCCAGCAGATACTTTTCAAAAAGAAAATACTCTAAGTTTTGGCAGAATTATGGTTTGTAATGATTATTTAGGAAAGCATAGTGCGTCTTTTTTAGTTTCTGAAATGATAAAAGAAGCTAAAAGGAAATCTTATGCAGGTATAGGAATTTTAGTGGATTCCTGTAATCGTAGAGCTTTAAAATTATATGAAGGATATGGTTTTTTAAAGGAAGGAAGCAGACAATTTCCTTATGCTTATCTAGATATATATGGTTTATATTTTTAAAAAAATCCTATCAGACTGATAGGATTTTATCTTTCTATTTTCTTTCCATCTTGATAGTAGTAATCACTATGCTTGATAAAATAGTCTTCAATAATATTATGAACTTCTTCAGTGGTTTTCTGTATAGTTTCTGCACGAGTTTCCTTTGGAGTTATATAGTAGGGTTCTAGAAAGTTACAGTGAATAACAGGCTTTTTTCTTCTAAATAGCTTTTGTAATCCCTTTGGCTTATGAAAGGTAAAGCAGCAAGGAAGAATGGGACGTTCATAGACAACAGCATAATGAAATGCACCTGGTAAGAAATTCCTTATATGATCACAGTAGGGCATTAATGCAGCCTCTGGATAGAATAATACATTTTTTCCTTTATTTAATATTTCTCCTGTGGCTTCTCCAAATCGCTTTAATTGTCTTCGCTCCGTAGGGATGGGAACTGCTGCAGCAATACGCATATATTTTGAAGCAATTCCAAAGCCTAAATTGCTTTCAAGCATCGTAACATAGCATTTTTTATGATAGATAGAGGTAACCAAATAAAATGCATCAAATTGATGAATGTGATTAGAAACCATAATGGCTCCCTTTACCTTATATCGGTTCTTTTTTCCTATAACTCTAAATCCTATGATACGCTTTGGAATGAAAATCCATAATCGGGTGAACCATTTGACAAAAAAGGATAACAGAAAGAAGAAAAAATTTTGATTATAAAATGGGTAGTTTGGTTTAAGATGTACTTCCTTTGGATGAAATCCATTATCATAGGTATGTTCATTTTCATTTTGCATAATATCACCTACACGTATTATACAAAAAAAATCAAGTCTTTTCTAGATTATTGTTAAACTATGTGCTAAAATATTTCTGTAATAGGTGGTGAAACTATGAAAAAGGTCATATTAGGTCTGTCTGGCGGGGTTGACTCCAGTGTTGCCTTAAAGCTATTAAAGGATAGTGATTATAAAGTTGAGGCTATGTTTATGCGAAACTGGGACTCTGCAACAAATAATGATATTTTAGGAAATCCTGATTTAATGGAAGAGGTTTGTCCTCAGGAACAAGATTATCAGGATGCAGTAAAGGTTGCAGAGCAGTTAAATGTACCTCTTCATCGCATAGATTTTATTGAAGAATACTGGAATACTGTTTTTACTTATTTTATAGAGGAATATAAAAAAGGTAGAACCCCCAATCCAGATATTATGTGCAATAAATACATTAAATTTAATGCCTTTTTAAAAAAAGCAGATTCCTTAGGAGCAGATTATATTGCGATGGGGCATTATGCAAGAGTACGCCATGAAAAGGATAAAAGCTACCTACTACGTGGAGTAGATGAAAACAAGGATCAGACCTATTTTCTATGTATGCTCACTCAGTCACAATTAAAAAAGGCATTATTCCCTATTGGCCATTTAACTAAACCAGAGGTTCGTCAGATTGCCACAGAGGAAAAATTATATACGGCTTCTAAAAAGGATTCCACAGGAATTTGCTTTATAGGTGAGCGTAATTTTAAGGAATTTTTAAAAAATTATTTGCCTGCAAAGCCAGGTAACATGGTTACTACTGAGGGAAAAATCATTGGAAAGCATGATGGACTTATGTACTATACAATTGGACAAAGAAAGGGTTTGGGAATTGGTGGATTGAATGAATATCGTTCTGAAGCATGGTTTGTTTGTGGAAAAAACTTAGAAACCAATGAGCTTATTGTGGGGCAAGGTCATGATAGTATTTATTTAGAATCCAACTGGTGTACAGCCACAGATTTTAATTGGATATCTACCCCCCTTATAGAGCGTCATTCTTATACTGCAAAATTTAGATATCGTCAAAAGGATATTCCTGTAACAATAGAATATGTTGACGAAAAAACAATTAAGGTTTTTTATCTGGGTCTTTGTCGTGCAGTAACTCCTGGACAGGCTGTTGTTTTTTATGATGGAGAGGTTTGCTTAGGAGGAGCCATTATTGATTCTGTATATTTTGATGAGGAAAGAAGAAAATACTGATGAGTGAAATTATTTATGGTAGTATTGATTCCTATATCTATAAAAGTGAAGATTCTTTGTATAAGGTGGCAAGAGTTAAAACGAAGAAGGAAGAAATTGTTATTGTTGGATCCTTTATTGAACTAGAGGAAGGCTTGGAATATGAATTTGTTGGAGAATTTATAGAACATTCAAAATATGGTAAGCAGTTTAAGGTGGAATCCTATGCTAGGAGCAATTCATTTTCTAAGGATGGATTGATAGCATACTTATCTAGTGAAAAGTTTTTTGGTATTGGACAGAAGCTTGCTAAAAACATTGTTGAACATCTGGGGCTGGATTGTATTCAAAAGATTTTAGATAATCCAGATTCCTTAGATGAGGTAAGCTTAATTACAGAGGCTAAGAAGAAGGTTGTTGTAGAAACCTTAAAACAGAACTATGCAACAGAAGCAGTTGTTATTAAGCTTTATAGCTTTGGATTGACAAATAAAATGGTTTATAGGCTTTATGATGCCTATGGTACAGAGGCCGCAATACGTATAGAAGATAATCCATACTCCTTAATTTATGATGTTGAGGGCTTTGGTTTTAAGAAAAGTGATGCTTTAGCATTAAAGCTTGGCTTTGAAGAAAACGACAAGCTTCGTCTTAGAGAAGCCATACGATATACCTTAAATACAGTTAGTTATCAGCAGGGCTATACCTTTTTGACCTCGCGCCAGCTATTGAATTCTAGCTATATTTTATTAGGAAATAATCCAATGATATCTATGGAGGATTTATCCAAGGCTTTAGAGAATCTTGTTCTAAATGAAAAGATTATTCAGGATCAAGACCGGTATTTTGACCCTTTATTGTATAAAAGTGAAATTCGTTGTGCAGAGGCAATTCAGAAGCTTAAAAAGCACCATACTAGAGAATTTTCTAAGGATAAGATTAAAGAATCCATCCAGGACGTTCAAAAGGATTTATCTATTACATATACGGACTTACAGGAAGAAGCTATTTTTAAAGCTCTTTCAAATAAACTATCCATAATTACAGGTGGACCTGGTACAGGTAAATCTACCATCATTAATGGTATTCTTAGAAGCTATGCTATATTAAATCATTTAACGTTTCCCTGTGATGAGCTGAATTACAAGGTTATGATGATGGCACCAACAGGGCGTGCTGCAAAGCGTATGACGGAGGTAACCAATTTTAAGGCAACGACCATCCACAAGGCATTAGGCTATAATTATGAGGGCGGCTTTACTTATTCTGAGGAAAGTCCATTATCCTGTTCCCTAGTTATTATAGATGAGTCTTCTATGATTGATATTAATTTAGCGGCATCCCTTTTTAAGGCAATTCCCTTAAGTGCCAGAGTCATTTTGGTTGGTGATGAAAATCAGCTTCCATCCGTAGGACCTGGAAATGTTTTTCATGATTTAATTGCTTCAAATCTTTTTGCGACCGTTAAGCTTTTTGAAATTATGCGTCAAGCAAGAGATTCTAACATTGTTAAGCTTTCTCATATGGTTTTTTCAGGTGAGGTCGATTTTCGTCTTTTTTCTGATAAAAAGGAGGTTTATTTTTATCCCTGTGATGCAAAAAGCTTAAATCAAATGCTGTTCAAAATGATAGATGCCTATTTGGCAACAGGAAACAGTTTACAAACGGGTATGCAAATTTTAATTCCAATGTATGCAGGTATTGTGGGAATAGACGCTGTTAATGAAGCCATTACTGCAAGATATAATCCCTCTGAAGAGAAGCTGGTAAGAGATTATATTATTCTTAAGAAGAATGATAAAGTTCTTCAACTTAAAAATGATCCTACCCTTCAGCTTATGAATGGTGATATTGGGATAATTAAAGGGATAACTAAGATTAATGAAAAGGATACTCTGCTAATTGATTTTGATGGAAGAATGGTTTCTTATCCTGGTAAAGAGGTTGATAATTTACGACTTGCCTATGCAATATCAATACATAAATCTCAGGGAAGTGAATATGAGAATGTAATTTTACCAATTCTGCCAAATTATCATATGATGCTTCGTAAAAAAATCATTTATACGGCATTAACCCGTGCAAAGAAAAAGTTGATTCTTTTGGGAGATATTCACACATTGAAGGAAGCGGTTAAAGCACTAGAGCCTCAAAGACAGACAGGTCTTTTAAATTTACTTCAGGGAGTTCGCGGTAATGAGATTAAAATATTAGATTCCACAATTCCTTTTGATACTTTAGGAGAATATGATATGGAGGATATTACGCCTTATAGCTTTATGGAATAAATTACCATAATAGTTGGTTTATTAAATTCCATACTAAGAATGGGTGAAAAGAATTGAAAAAAATTATGATGTTAGGCTTAGGTATGATTGTTGGTATGATGCTAAGCGAATGTAATTGTGTTAAAAAACCAATGAAGCAGGTTTTGAAAAAAATTAATATAGAATAAGATGAGGGACTATTGAAAGTCCCTTTTCTTTGTGCTATAACTACTTATGGAAGTGATAAAATGCAGTGGAAGAACTCCTCTAAGGAAATTACTAGTGAGCTTGAGTCTTGGCTTTATGATAAAAAAATCATTTCTTATGCAATGTTTGATTCAACCTTTGCTGAGGAATATGAATATTATCAAAAGAACACCTATGAAGGAAAAATAAGAGATTTGATTAAGGTTGTATTTCTAGATCACATATTGATTGGGTATATGGTTTTGAATTATTATACTTATGATTCAATTTATGAGGTAGGAATTAATCCAATTATCATCAATCCAAAATATCAAAATCAAGGATATGGGAAGCAGGTTTTAGATTCTTGTGTTCATGAAATAGAAGAGATTGTAGATGGCAGAGTAGATCAGATTTTTGCTACAATTGATAAATCCAATTTAGCAAGCATACATTTATTTGAGTCAGTTGGCTTTTATAAAAAGAAGGAAGAAGGAAACTTTTATTCATATTATTTTGATTGTAAGAAAAAACAATAAACTTTTTTTAATTTCTTGAAATTATATGTGTAAATGAAAAGCTTTAATAAATATAAAAATATTGTCCAAGTGTAGCCTTTGAAGCTAATCATACTCTATAAAATCTTTAGGAGTGCTTTTGAATAGATTTAAATCAATATCAAAAATCTCTGCTAATCTTAGGATGACAAAGAAACTTGGATTTTGAATATGATTTTCTATTTTTGAATAAGCAGATTTTGATATTGGAATTTGTTTGGCAAGCTCCTTTTGGCTTATCCATAGGATTAGCCTTTTTTTCTTTATCAACTCTATAAATTCTTTTTCTGTCATTTAAATCACCTACCCTTTATTATAC
>JAIEEQ010000058.1 GCA_029067355.1 Anaeroplasmataceae bacterium
AAATATATCCTAGTACCTCAGCTCTTTGATAGCCTAAAACCTTGAGTGTTGCTATTTCTTTTATTCTCTCGTTAATATTGATATTTGTCAAGTTATAAATGACAATGATTGCTAAAAGACCAGAACAAAAGATAATTAATAATACAACAAGCTCAATTCCATTAGACAAGGAGGAATAAAGTTTTTTTGACTGTGCCAAATCTGTAACATTCGTAAGCACCTCGGCTTCATAAATTTTCTCAACAATAACCTCATAGTTTTCCTTATCTAAAGTACCTAGCTTTATAAGCATTGTATTTATTTTTTCATCTGGATTTGATGCTATTATATAATTATCAATATAATTTGTAAAGATAGAAGAAACCAAAAAGCTCTTTTCCCTTCCCTCTACTTCTATAACAATATTATCTCCCTTTCTTAAATGAAATTGTTCAGCCAACTGAGAAGAAATTATAACAGAATCCTTAGGAAGGCTTTTAACATTTAATTCCATATAATTTAAAATAGAATCATCTGTATAAAGAAGATTGACCTCATACTCTTTACTTCCCTTTACTTCTCCTGTTTCCTTATATAAATACATATAAGAACTATCCTGCAAGAAATCTAGAGGTATCTCTTCTTGAACTCCTACTGAAAAATCATACTTTAAAATTTCCTCAAATTGCCTTTTAGAAGACCCATTCAAGGAGTCTCTCAAGCCAAGTCCTACAAGCATTAAGCCTGTACACCCACCTACTCCAACAATCATCATAATAAGATTTCTCTTAAAACGAAAGATGTTCCGAATGGAAGATTTGTATTTGAACTTTAATCGTTTCCATAAAAAATCAATTCGCTCTAAAAGAATACGTTTCCCTGCTTTAGGAGCTTTGGGTACTAATAAAGCATTTGGTTTTTCTTTTAGTGCCTTTAAGCAGACCGCAAGCATTACCATAAATATCGTAAAGCTCATTGTCAAGGATGCCAGTAAAACTGTCCAAGCGTACCAGCTAAAATGTCCTACTGGCATAACAAACAAGGAATTATAACAAAAATAAATTACCATAGGAATAGCATAAACCCCTAAAAACAAGCCCCCTACTGAGCCAACAAGACAGGCAAACAAGGCGTAAATGAAGTATTTATTTAGAATTCTCCCATTAGAATATCCTAAGGATTTTAACGTTCCAATTGAACTGCGATCCTCCTGAACAAGTCGGCTGACTGAAGTCAACGCAATTAAAGCAGCAATAAAGAAGAAAAAGAATGGAAATACTACTGCAACATTATTTACCTTTGCAGAATTAGCCTCAAAGGAAATATAGCTTAAATTACTTTTACGATTTAAAATATACCATTGCTTTTCAATTGGAAGCTCTTGATTAACTGCTTCTACGATTTCCTCTCTTCTAGCAGCAAGCATTGCTTCCACGATTTCAGATGTAATAGGGATATTTAATTTTTCCAGTTCCTTTATAACTGCCTCTTTGTATAGATCTTCTAACCGAGAAAAAATATAAGCTTCTTCTACATTCTTAAGATTTTTTTCTATTGTCTCAATAAATTTAAAATAGGAGGAGGTAAAAGAATTTAATTTCTTTGCTCCAGATAGGGTTATCGCAATATCTGTTATTGAAGACTCAGTGTATGCAGAATCTAAATAAAGGATTACATCTAAATTCCCATTTCCTATCTGCGTATTTTCTTGCATACGATAATAATAGACAGGAGAGTTACATACGCCTACTATTTTATAAGCCACCCCCTCTATAAGGATTTCCTCATCTAGGGGTGTTTTATCTAAGTAAATTCCCATATTATGAACAATACATTCCTTTGCCTGTGTTGGATATCTTCCAGCGATTAGCTCAATTTGATTAATCCTAGAAGGAAGGGCACTAGTAATGACACGTGCCGTAATATCCTTAGAATTATGATGTGTCTTATAATCCATAGCGGAGAAAGCTTCAATATCTTCTATACCTAAAACATCCTCCTTTAGACGACTAATATCCTGTTCTGAAAATCCAATTGTACTTTTTAATAGAATATCATAGGTATTTGTATCATCATAATACCGCTCCATAGAATCCTGCAAATTTGGAGTGGCTGATAATAATCCAATAAGAAATCCTACACCTAAAGCCATAATTGCCACAATCGCAATCAAGCGAGTAAAATTCTTTTTAAAATCTCTAAATATAGTTTTGACGAAGGTTACTTTCATAGTATCACCACTCAATTTCTTCAATTGGTAGTGGATTCTCATTATAATACTCCTCCTCTACCCTTCCATTTTTAACACGTATCACATGATCAGCCATCTTGGTAATTTCTGCATTATGTGTGATAACAATAACTGTTTTAGAGGTTTGTCTACAAGTATCATATAGAAGTTTAAGAATGCTTTTTCCCGTTTGGTAGTCTAACGCACCTGTGGGCTCATCACATAATAAAATTTTAGGGTTCTTTGCGATAGCTCTAGCAATAGATACTCTTTGTTGTTCTCCTCCAGAAAGCTGAGAGGGGAAATTATTGAATCGCTCTTCTAAGCCAACAGAACGTAAAACCTCTTTAGGATCTAATGGATCTTTACAGATTTCAACCGCAATCTCTATATTTTCAAGTGCTGTTAGATTAGGCATTAAATTATAGAATTGAAATACAAAGCCAACATCATATCTACGATAATTCGTCAGTTCTCTATCATTCATTTGACTAACAATTGCTCCATCTACCTTAATTTCACCAGAATCACAACTTTCCATCCCACCAAGCAAATTCAAAATTGTTGTTTTTCCTGCCCCAGAAGGACCAACAATCACACAAAATTCCTTCTCTTGGATTGTAAAAGACACGTTCTCATTTGCTACTATTTCTTGATTTCCCATTAAATATTTTTTAGTTACATTCTTAAAAGTTACATATCCCACAATTCAGTCCTCCTATATAAAGAATTTATTATATAATTTTAACATAAAATCAAATATTTTAAAATTGATTTTCTATTTTTTTAAAATATTCCTTTTAATGGGGTTGAGTTTTATCTTTCAAGCATAAGCTTAATTGGTGATTTATTTGAAAAAACGCTATTTATTCTTATTCTTGCTCCTTTGCATCAGTATTGTAGTTTTTACCTCCAGCATCTTTGCTGAAGTTCCACCCTTAATGGTATATATAGACCCTGGTCATGGTGGAATAGATGGAGGTGCTACGATTCATAATATTAAGGAATCCACATTAACCTTAAGTATTTCAAAAAAAATTAAAGAAGTTTTTGAGAAAAATAATATAACTGTTCTTTTGACTAGAGAAGAGGATGTTGCTTTAAGTACCAACCCCTTTGTCAAGCGTGAGGATATGCTAAAAAGAGTCAATATGATGAACTCCTCTACTGCCTGCTTAGGATTATCCATACACTTAAATAAATTCAGTATTGAACGGTATAGAGGAGCACAAGTTTTTTATAGTACAACAAATAGTAACAATGCTCTTCTTGCAGAAACCATGCAGAAAAGCTTAATTCAAAATCTAAAAAATACTGATCGTAAAATTGTAAAACGAGATAATATATTTCTGTTAAATAAGGTTACTCTACCTTGCTGTGTCATTGAATGTGGATTCATGTCTAATCCAGAGGAATTTCAGCTTTTACAAACAGAGGACTATCAATATAAAATTGCCTATGCCTTACTTTATGGTGTTGAAGATTTTTTGAAGTTATATTAAATTTTTAAAGCTGTCATAATAAATTAAAAAACAGTACTCTATGGTTTAGAGTTCTGTTTTTTAATTGAGAAAGCAAAGATTAGGCAGAAATTATATGGTATGTCTTCTTCTTATTTTATAAAGTATTTTATTTATAATAAGTGTAATACTAGAAGCATATAAGCATAGCCCTATATTTCCAAAAAAGGTTAATAAAAGGAAATAGTTATTTGAAGCAATAGCCATGAAAAATGACTGCTGATTATTCAATATAAAAAACAACGGAATACAATAACCTATAAGCATAAATACACAACTTAGAATTAACCCTTGTATTAAGTGATAAGTGTAAAGATAAGGTGATAATAAAACCAAAAAAGCAGTGAGGAACAATATATCTCCAGAAATAATAAGTGCTAAATTATAATAATTGAATACCAATGGAATTACAAAAAACAATATAGAAGCAATTAAGCAAGAAAAAGCAGATAAGTATGCCTTACCTTTTTTGGAATCTTTTGATATTTTAATAGGATTATGGCAATTATTATCAACAACTATATTGTTAATCAAATCTGGAAAGTTCCTTGCTATATAATTTTTTATTTCTGTGATGTTTACAGAATGTATAGTGTGTTTGATGTAGAGGTCTAAAACCTTAAAAGTAAAAATTACTCTCCCATATACCTGTTTTTTCCTCTCGCCATAAACTTCAAACTCTATTCTTTGCAAATTATCATAAGGCAAATGATAAAATAGGTTTGGAGTTTCTACCATGACTGTTATACACAGCTGCCGATGCAGACTACTCATTAAGTGTAGAAAGCGGTGG